>NZ_SOHB01000008.1:0-56106 GCF_004403055.1 Cryobacterium sp. TMT1-19 | reverse complement strand
GTCCAGGGACGGGAAGAGCTCGTCAAGCAGTGCGGCGTCACGGATGTCGCCGTACACGAACGAGTACCGCGAGGACCCGGCGACCGGGGCCAGGTTCTCAAGGTTGCCCGAATAGGTGAGAGCATCGAGCACGACGACCTCGGCACCCTCGAGGCCCGGGTAGGCATCTTCGAGGGTGCGCCGAACGAAGTTCGAGCCGATGAAACCGGCTCCACCGGTGACAAGAATTCTCATTGAGTGGTTCTCTCCGTTCGCTGAGGTGCACAGGTTCGCCGAGGTGCACAGGTTCGCCGAGGTGCCCGGGTTCGCCGAGGTGCCACGGTCAGTGGTCTCCGTGCCGTTGCTGGAAACGCGAGCGAACGGCCAGGCCGACCGCGAGGGCCGTGCGCACCGGCCAGAAGAGCGGGCCGCTGTATTTGCGTGCGAGGAACCGGTTGGCGCTGTCGTGGTGGGCGGCGAGCATGCGTGCGGAGTCCGACTGGGTCGAGTGCGCGCCGGTGTGGGTGACCACGGCCGTCGGCTCGTAGACGCTGCGGAGGCCGGCCTGACGCATCCGCAGGCCCAGGTCGACGTCTTCGAAGTACATGAAGTAGCCCTCGTCGAACCCGTTCAACCCGTCGAAGATGTCCCGGCGGATGAGCAGGCAGGCGCCCGAGAGCCAGCCGGCGTCGCGTCGCTGGGGCTCCGCGGCATCCTGCAGGTAGCTGTGGGTCCAGGGATTGGACTTCCAGACGTTGGCGAAGAGGGCGTGGCCCACGCCCGTGCGAATCGAGGGCAGGGACCGGGCCGACGCGTAGGTCGTGCCGTCGGCGTTCAGGATGCGCGGCCCGACGGCGCTGATCGCCTGGTCGCTCTCACCGGCGGTCTGCAGGGTGTCGATCGAGTTCGGTTCGAGAACCAGGTCGGGGTTGCAGACCAGGATCCACTCGACGTCAGCGGTGAGGCTGGCGACGCCGGCGTTGATGCCGTGGCCGTAGCCGTGGTTCTGGTCGACCACATACCGGGCGCCGAATTCCGCGGCGATCTCGCGGGCGGCGCTGCCGATCGGCTTGTTGTCGACGACGACGACCGTCACCGGGGCCGTGCTGGCGACCGCGACGCTGGCCAGGAAAGGGCGGAGAACGTCGTCCGAGCCGTGGCTGACGGTGATGACCGCGATCATGATTTCCCGACCGATTCGATGTTCGGCGCTACCAGCCCGGAATCGCCGGTGACGAAAGTATTCATGCGTGCAGGTACCGTTCAGTTCGCGGATGAGACCTCCTGATTCTACGCGAGGCCCCTGTGCAGACTTCCGGGGGGTCAAGATTCGTGTGTATAAAATCCTGGACGCCTACCCTGCGGCCGGCGAGCTTCTCCCCTCTTCGAAGGATGTCGACGCACCGTCTCTGCGGTCCGCGACCGAGAGCGGACTGCTGCCGACCTGGGCGCAGGTGCGCGGGTTCAACGATTTGCGCAACGAGAACGGCTGACTATTTCGGGGATCATTTTGGCGGGGATCGGCCACGCGCCTATGGCCGATCATCAAGGCCATTTCGAAGCAGCTGATGCCGATCTACGACAAGCCGATGATCGACTACCGCGGTCCTCGCTGATGCTGGCCGGCATCGCGCTGTTCGCCCGGTACGTGCTTACGCCTGGGATTCGGACGCACGCCGGAACGAGAATTTCCGATGTCCGAAGAAGCTGATGAGGGTCGTGCAGACCAGCACGATTGCCTGTGCGATCAGCGAGTTGAGACCGAAGAGCTCAATCAGGATGGGCAGGGCGACCGCGTTGACTCCGATCGAAACCAGATAGACGCTGACGAACCGGGTGAGGTCGGTCCAGATTTGCCCGGTGACGTGGAAGACGAAGCGTCGATACAGGATGAAGGCCAGCGTGATGGCGATCGTGTAGGACAGTGCAAGGCTCAGCAGGTAACCGAAGGGAATGCCCGCGAAGACGTAGAGGTCGAGGGCGGCGAAGAGGCCGTAGCCTACGACCGTGTTGACACCGCCGATGACGAGGAAGCGGATGCGCTGGTCGTTGGCCAGCGTCGTGGCGAGCTCCAGCATCCGACGCATCGCAGTCCCTCATGAGGCTCGGGCATACTTGGCCGAGCGGCCGGTGCCCGCCCGCGTGAGCCCCCGACATGGAATAGTCTAACTGCTGGTGGCGACAGGGATTCGGGTCGTCTTGCAACCAGGGGATGAAATTGAAACTTCCAGAGGTCGATCCAGCCGTTGACTCGCGCGTTCCGCATGTGATCTCGGTGGTCATCCCCGTGTACAAGGGCGAGTTGGCCCCTCCCAGGTCTCCTGGCCGAGATCGACCCCTTCACCCGCCTCTCCATCTCTCCCGGCGGCGCGGTGTGGCAGGTCCGCGAAGTGTTGCTGGTCTTTGACAATGGGCCGGACAACTCGGCGCACATCAGCCGGGCATTGGAAGAGCAGTATCCCTTCGTGCGGCCAGTCTGGCTGAGCCGCAACTTCGGCCAGCACTCGCCACGCTCGCTGGCATGGCGTCCACTAAGTCCGAGTGGATCGTGACCATGGACGAAGACGGCCAGCATAATCCGGCCGAGATCGGCAAACGGATCGATTCCGCCCTCTCCTTCAACGCACCACTCGTCTACGGGAAGCCTTCTAATGCCCCACCCCATGGGCTGTTCCGCAATGCGGCATCCCGGTTGTCGAAGATCATCGTGTCGCGCCTCTCCGCGGGTCACGACGTGACCGAGTACCAGAGCTTTCGTCTGGTCCTCGGAGAAGTCGGGCGTTCGGTTGCCGCGTACGCCGGAGTCGGGGTGTACCTCGATGTGGCGCTCGGTTGGATCGCGTCGAGTGTTGCCACGGCGGACATTGAGCTTCGAGGAGAAAGCGGACGTGCGTCCGGCTACACCCTGCGAGCGCTTTTGAGCCACTTTTGGCGGCTGGTGCTGACCAGCGGCACCCGTGCGCTCCGGCTGGTCAGCCTCCTCGGGGTTCTTGTCGCGCTGGCCGGCTTTTTCCTCGGGCTCTACTTCATCGTTGAGAACCTGGTCAGTGGCGATCTGCCTGTGGGTTACACGTCCACCATCACCGTTCTCCTATTTTCCACCGGCGCCATCCTGATCGCCCTTGGCGTCATCGCCGAGTACGTGGGGGTATCGGTGAATATGGCCATGGGCAAACCCCTATACCTCATCGTTAGTGACCCGCAGAACGGCCCGCTGGGCCGTCGCCGTGCCGCCACCAGCACTTTGTGAGGGACCTGATCTGGGTCGTCGGCAGTGGCGGGATGCTCGGTTCCGCAGTGGTGCGACGCCTGCGCGCCGACGACCCGGAATAGGTGTTCACGGGTGGCCGGATCAGTTGGGGACAGCCCGATGCCTTGCGCGACCTGGAGACGAGTCTTCTGAGTCTCATCACCGAAGCCGGCGCAACGTGGCAGATCTATTGGTGCGCGGGGGCCGGTGTCACCTCGTCGGGGACTGACTCCCTGCGGAGTGAAGTGGCGCTTCTGCGGAGGTTTTTCGCCCTGGTGTCACAACTCCCACCAGGCGATCGCGCTCGTGGTTCGGTTTTCCTCGCGTCGTCCGCGGGAGCCGTCTACGGCGGGTCAGTGGTTGCCCCATTTGATGAGGACTCGATTCCCGTCCCCCGGGGAGTACGGAACCTCGAAGCTACTCATGGAAGCGGTCCTGGTAGGACTGTCGATCGCAACGGGCATCCCCGTGATGATCGGCCGGATCGCCAACCTCCATGGGCCGGGACAGAGCCTGGCTAAACAGCAGGGGATCGTGTCCCAGGTCTGCAAAACGAGCCTACTCGGGCAGCCGATTTCGATGTTCGTTTCCCTCGACACCCGTCGCGACTATATCATCGTCGATGACTGCGCTGCACTGATCGCGCAGGCCGGTGCCCGGCTGCGTCGGGTGGATCGGGGATCGCCGGTCATGAAGATTCTGGCTTCGGGGCGTTCGGTCACTCTCGCCAGCATCCGGGGTGAGTTCCGCCGGCTGATCGGTCGACGGCCGCGTGTAGTCACCGGAGTGTCTCCATATGCAAGATTGCAGGGGCGCGATCTGCGGTTCCTGTCACGGGTCTGGCCCGACCTGGACCGCGCGCAGAAGACCCCGCTCGTCGTTGGTATGTCGCGAACTCTGGCGGATCTCTCGTTGCAGGTCAACGGGGCTAGAAGCTCGGCCATGAACTGAGTCGTCCTTAATGGGAACTGAGCTGCGAACGACCAGTCATTGCGGAGAATCACAATGCCGGACCGACTGCCCGTCCTGTCCATTCAGGCAGCGGCGACAGCTACCCCTTGAGCGTGTCCAAGGCTCAAGTCGGTCCCACTAGACTGATGGGACGTTTGGGGTTGTCAATACGCACTGTTAAGGCCCGCGCAAGTTGGCGTTGGTGATTTTTTCTTTCTTACCTTTCCTGATCGTGGGGCTTCTGTTGTCTGCCGAGAACTCTCGGTGACTGACAGCCCAGATGTATTCACCTCAGAGACGATTGGAAGAAGACACGTGCACCCAGACGAATCCAACCCAATCGCGGGGGACCGCCATGGCGGCCTGGGATCAGTGCCACTGTCCATTGACTTCCTTCTCAAGGCGAACTCTCCGCGGAATTGGTCCCCCGAGATCAGTCGCCCCGCACCCCAGAACGTTCCATCAGGTCCTCGAACTCCTGAGATTCTCGTCAACCCGAAGCGCCGGAGCCTGCGCGCCCAGTTGCGTCGGGTCGCGCGCAGGTTCTACCCGCTGGTTTCCCCATTCGCCTGGCGCACCCGAACCTTTCTTCTCAAACCGCAGTTCGACATCGAGACCCGGCTGGCGGCGAGGATCGACGCCTCCGAGGCGCGTCTGGCGAGCCGTCTCGGTGAGGTGACCGAGCTGGTGAGAACAACCGAGAAGGCAGCCACGGATTCACTGAGCGAGCAGCGCAGGCTGTTCGTCTCGCTGCGCAACCTGATCGAGACGCAATCCATCGAGATCGCCCGGCTGGAACGGCAGGTTGCAGACTCTGCCGCCCGCATGCGAACGGACGCATAGCCAGTGATGAGCTCGAAATCCGTCCTGGTCTTCGGCGCCGGCGGCCATGCGAAAGTCGCGGTCGACGTTCTCTTGAGCGCAGGACATCATGTAGTGGCGTGTCTGGACCTTCTGCCGGGCGAGCCCGTGCTGGGCGTTCCGGTGCTCGACGAGGCCATCGAGCTCGATAGGCTGATCGACTCGGGGCACTCTCACGCCTTCGTGGCGATCGGCGACAACGCGGTGCGGCAGCGTCAATCTGCACGTGCCCGAAAACTCGGCCTCACACTGGTGAACGCCGTCAGCCCTCGCGCATATGTGGCGCCAAGCGTGACCTTGGGCAGTGGCATCTTGATCGTGCACGGAGCGGTGGTGAACGCCTGCTCCGAGCTGGGCGATGATGTGATTATCAACACCGCCGCGTCCGTGGACCACGACAACATAATCGGAGCCGGTGTACACATCGGGCCGGGTTCACATCTTGCCGGTTCGGTCACGGTGGGCAACGGCGCCTTCGTGGGAGCAGGCTCAGTGGTTATTCCGGGCATCATCATCGGCCCAGGTGCCGCCATTGGTGCCGGTTCTGTCGTTGTGCGGGACGTCGTTCCGCATCACCGTTCGTGGGGTAGCCCTGCGCGAGATATGGGGAGTGTTGCGACAAATGGGGATTGAAACAACAGCGTTGCTGCAGGATATTGCGCTCGCCCAGCCTGACCTTGGTGGCAACGAGCTCAAATACGTGACCGAATGCATGGAAACGGGTTGGATATCCAGCATCGGTCGGTTCATCCCCGAGTTCGAGGCCAGCTTTGCCCAGCTCGCGGGGACAACTCATGCGGTGGCCACCAACAATGGCACCACCGCACTTCACGTCGCGCTGGTAGCCCTCGGTGTGGGCCCAGGTGACGAGGTCATCATCCCGACGGTCACCTATGTCGCGACAGCCAACGCGGTGCGTTACTGCGGTGCCATTCCGGTGCTCGCCGACGTTCTTCCCGGAACCCTCAACATCGATCCGGAGGAGCTGCAGCGCCTCGTCACCCCGAGAACCAAGGGCGTGATCAGCGTTCACCTCTACGGCGTGCCCGCAGACGTCACCAGCGTGGGCGACTTCTGCCGAGCTCGTGAGCTCTTTCATCTCGAGGATGCCGCAGAGGCACATGGCGCCACGGTCGACGGAACTCCAGTCGGTTCCTTCGGCGATGCGGCCATCTTCAGCTTCTTTGGGAACAAGATCGTGACGACCGGCGAGGGCGGGGCCGTGGTGACCAATTCCGCGGCGCTGGCCAAGCGGGTTCGCTTGCTCCGCGGACAAGGAATGGACCCTGACCGCCGATACTGGTTTCCCGAGATCGGCTACAACTACCGAATGACGAACATCCAGGCGGCCATCGGTTTGGCGCAGCTGGAGCGGTTCGATCAGATCATGAGTGCACGGATCGATACTGCACGCCATTACGAGCTGCGCCTTGCGGAACTGGGAGCCGAGATTGAGCGCATCGAGATCCCCGCGGGCGTGAACCCGGTCCCGTGGTTGCAGAACGTGTATCTGGCCGACGGCGGTGCGGTCCGCCGAGACGCCGTTGTGGAGCGGCTGTCCTCACGTGGCGTGCCCAGCCGTCCCGTCTTCTACCCGATGCATGTGCTGCCGGCCTTCGTGGACTCTCGGCCTTTCCCTGTCGCCGACGACTGGACCGCACGGGGCATCAGCCTGCCGTTGCACACCGCTCTGACCGTTGATGCCGTTGATCGAGTGTGCGACGAGCTCGCCGCGGCAATGGCGTGATAGGGGTGTCGCACCGGTGAGAATCGCCCTCGTTTCATCCATCGTTCCGTTCGTGCACGGCGGAGCCCGGAACATCGTCGATTGGCTCGCGTTGGCCCTGCAGGAGCGCGGGCACGAGACGGAGATCATCTCCTTGCCGTTCGACGAGTCTCCGGATCGAATCATTTCGCAGATGGCCACATACCGCATGATCGACCTCACGGACCGGGCCGATCTGGTGGTGTGTTTTCGGCCACCCTCGTACCTCATCCGCCATCCGCGCAAGGTCCTCTGGTTCATCCACCACGTGCGGCCGTATTACGACCTCTGGGACACGGACTATCGAGGATTCGCCGACACCGAAATTTCGCGCGCCCGGAGGAACACGATCATGACGGCCGACACTCGGGGATTGATGGAGGCCGCGGCCGTCTTCACGAACTCCCGGGTCGTTTCTGAGCGTCTCCTACGCTACAACGCAGTCGAGAGCGAAGTGCTCTACCCGCCGCTGTACCAGTCTGAGGACTTCGTCAACGAAGGCTACGGCGACGAGATCGTCGTCATCGCGCGGCTCGAACATCACAAGCGTCAGCATCTGCTCATCGAGGCCCTCGGCCTCTGCAAGACACCCGTGCGTCTGCGCTTCCTGGGCAAAGGCTCCAGTCCTGACTATGGTCAGCATCTGCGGGCCCGGGCAGACGAACTTGGGGTTGGGGACCGGGTCATCGTCGATGACGAGTGGGTCGAAGAAACCGCGAAGCGCAAGATCCTGGCGTCGGCTTTGGCCTGCGCTTATCTTCCCCTCGATGAGGATTCCTATGGCTACCCATCGCTCGAGGCTGCTTACGCTCGAAAGGGGATCCTGACCACGGGAGACTCCGGGGGAGTGCTTGAGTTCGTTGAGGACGGACGGAGCGGGCTCATCGTCGATAGTTCGCCGGCGAGCATCGCTGCAGCAATGGACCGGTTGCATTCCGAAGCCGGCCTCGCGAAGAGACTCGGCGACGGCGCCCACAGCAGACTCGATGACCTGAATATTTCTTGGTCGCACGTTGCAGATCGGATCACCGCTTAATGCGTGTCGTTGTCGCCAACAATATGAGCCCATTCATTCACGGTGGCGCTGAGGAACTGGCGAATCATCTGGTACGTCGGATCGCCGCGCGAGGCCATGAAGCCGAGCTTCTTCGCATCCCTTTCCGCTCGGAACCCTACTCGGTGCTCCCCAAGCAAATGGCAATCGCGCGCCAGCTGAGAGTCGACTCGGCAGATGTTCTGATTGCGCTCAAGTTTCCGGCCTATGGGATGTCTCATCACCACAAGAACCTGTGGCTCTTGCACCAGTACCGCCAGGCTTACGACCTGTACGATGCCGGCTACACCAACATCCCGGCCGACGACGACGGAGACGTGGTGCGGAACATGATCCGCCTTGGTGATAATCAGTCGTTCTCCGAGGCTCGAACGATTTACACCAATTCCCCGACGACCAGCGCCCGACTGCAGCACTACAACGGAATCGGCTCTGAGGTCCTGTATCCGCCCCTGAACGACCCCGATCTGTTCACCGGTGGCAAGCCGGGGAACTATGTCTTCGCCGGAGGCCGGGTGGATTCCCTGAAGCGACAGGAGCTTCTGCTCCGGGCGATGAAGAAGACCCCGCAGCGGGTTCGCCTCGTCATCGCCGGCCCTCCCGACACCGCGGAAACGGGCCATCGGCTTCGCTCGCTGGTCGATGAGCTGGACCTTGCTGACCGGGTGACCCTGGACCTGCGCTTTCTCGACCGCGGGGAGATTGCGGCCCTGGTCAACGGTGCGGCGGCGTGCGCGTATATTCCTTATGATGAGGACTCCTTGGGCTACGTCTCCATGGAAGCGGCGCAGGCGCGGAAACCCGTCATCACCACCAGCGATAGTGGAGGCATTCTCGGACTGGTTAAGCATGGCGAGACCGGCTGGGTAGTGGAACCCACCGAGGATCAACTCGCGTTAGCACTCTCCGAGGCTGCCACCAATCACCGCTCGAGTCGGGCTCGCGGGAGCGCGCTCCACGACCACTGGCAATCGTTCGGGGCGACCTGGACGCACACGATCGACCGGTTGCTTGAATGAAAATCGCATTCTTCACACCCACACACGCACAATCGGCGATTGGCCGGGTGACGGTTCTCGTGCGGGCCGCACTCCAAATGGCCGGCCACGACGTCGCCCTCGTCGCGACCGAGTATTGCCTTTTGGACCCGGCGGATGTCAATCCGCTGCTGGTCGACAGCACTGCCTGGACCGACGTAGGTGCGGTTCGCCAGATTGTGTCTGAGTCTGACCTTGTCTTCCACCAGATCGGCGATCATTATGCGTTCCATGCCGGAAGCGTCGCGTGGCTGTCCGAGGTGGGCGGATGCGTGGCCCTGCATGATTTCTTCCTCGGTGACATGTTTCTGTCCTGGCTCCCGGGCAACGAGGCCCACGCCGAGAGCATCCTCAAGCGCTGGTACGGACTGCCTCTGGACGAGTATCTTGGCATGGCCAGGAGTGGGCGGTTCGTGGACCGAACTTGGCCGCGCTACCCCCTGACCGAATGGATCTGCAGCCAGGCCGACGCGGTGATCGCTCACTCCGACTTCGGGCTGCCCGCAGTTCTGGTCTCGACGGATGTCCCGGTTCGTGTCGTTCCGCTTCCGTACGACATTGCGGGTGGTTCGGTCGTCGGCGCCGATGGTCTCGTGGGGCGTGACCCCGGAGATGACAATGTGCGCGTACTCACTTTCGGGCGCATCAACCCCAACAAACTGTGCGATCTCATCGTCAACTCGATCGCCGGGGACTCCCAGCTGCGCAAACGGGTCGACTATCGCATCGTCGGCACGATCTTGCCCACCGATCGCGCGTACTTGACTTCCATGGCGCATGCGCTCGGAGTTCGACTCACCATCATCGGCGAGGTAGATGACGCGCAGCTGGTCGCTGAGCTCCATGCCGCAGACGTGATTGCCTGCCTCCGTGAGCCCGCTCTCGAATCCGCCTCTGCAAGTGCCATTGAGGGGATGCTCTCGGGCACGCCCCTCATCGTCGTAGACACCGGTTTCTACAGCAGCCTGCCGCGCGAGTCGGTGTTTCATGTACCGCAGCTCGACGCCCAATCGAGCTTGACCCAAGTGCTCCGCAGCATTCTCGACGGTGCCCACGACCTGTCGGCCATGGGGGCATCTGCGAAGGAATATGCGCTGGCGACCTTCCGGGCCGACACCTATGCTTCGGCGATCATTGAATTGGGCGTTGCCGCGGCCAAACGCCGACCGGAGCGAGAACTGGACGGCATCTTCGCCCCGATCTATGCCTCCTGGGGTGCTGTTACCGGCTCTGGCCCAATCGCGGCATACACGGAGGACACAAGTATTTTTCGAGCCGAGGGCGCGTATCGCAATTCGTTTAGCCACACGACCATGCCGCCCAGCGTGGCCCCTCCTCGGTAGTAGTTGAGGGCATAACGGGTGGCTCGGTCGCGCCAATGCTTGAGAGTGCGCGTTCGATGACATTGGTCTGCTTGCAGGCGGCCAGGTCGGCGGTGGGGCTTGGGGAGAAACGAGCTAGGGTTCTTCGATGTCCACGGAGATTCTGAACGCTTTTTCGCCTTGACCGAGAGCCGAAAAGACCGTGGTGTCCTCGGCGCCCGGCAAGTCAATGACGGACTCGCCCGAGGGCGCCTTCCAGCTGAGCGTGAGTGCCGAGGTGCCTTTCGCAGCCGTGGTGATTCCCTTCGTCGCGAACCATGCTCGAAGGTCTGTCATGTCGGCTTCAGTTCCCTCGATGCTCACCATCACCTGCGCTTCTGCACTGCGTGGGTTGGTGACCGAAATGCGTGGTCGGAATTCCCTGAATAGATGCGGAATTTTGAATGTTGACGCCGACCCAAAACAGGATTATTAACGCCGATTGAAAACAGGACCACCGACCAGTATGGAAGGTGATCAATATGGACGATTGGGCGAAGATACGCCAACTGTTTTCGACGGGTGAGCACTCGAAGCGGGAGATCGGCCGGCTCGTCGGCGTCTCGCGGGGAACGGTGGAGCGGGCGCTGGAGACGGACCGGCTACCGAAGTACCAGCGGCCCGCGGTCGGGTCGAGTTTCGACGCGTTCGCCCCGCAGGTGCGGGCGTTGTTGGCCGTGACGCCGACGATGCCGGCCTCGACGTTGGCCGAGCGAGTCGGCTGGCCCGGGTCCGCGTCGGTGTTCCGCGAGAAGGTCGCCGGCGTCCGGCCGGAGTATGTCCCGCCGGATCCCGCGGACCGCCTCGTTCACGAGCCGGGCCGGCAGGTCCAGTGCGACTTGTGGTTCCCGCACGAGCCGTTGCCGCTGGGACACGGGCAAGAGGGCATGCCGCCGGTGCTGGTGATGACGTCGACGTTCTCCGGGTTCTTCCAGGCGCTGATGTTGCCGTCGCGGACGACACCCGATCTGCTCGGCGGGATGTGGTCGCTGCTGCAAGCCGCGCAGGCGGTGCCGAAACGGCTGCTTTGGGACAACGAGACCGGCATCGGCCGCGGCAAACTCACCGAGTCCACGGCCGCGTTCGCCGGGACGCTGGGCACCGAGATCAAGCTCCTGAAGGCGCGATATTCGCAGTCCAAGGGCATGGTCGAGCACCGCAACTGGTTCTTCCGCTCGTCGTTCATGCCGGGCCGCGACTTCGCCTCACCGCAGGACTTCAACGAACAGATGGCGGCCTGGCTGCCGATCGCGAACTCGCGGCACTCCCGCTCACGGCGGGCCCGTCCGATCGACCTGATCGCCCAGGACCGGGCCGCGATGCGCCCACTCTCACCCGTGGTCCCAGACGTTTTGTTCCGCAACACGGTTCGGCTGCCCCGGGATTACTACGTTCGGTGCACTCGAACGACTACTCCGTCGCGCCGGTGCTGATCGGCCGGCTCGTGGATGTGACCGCTGACCTCGAGCGTATCCACGTCGCTCACAACGGTGTCACCGTCACCTCCCACGACCGCGCTTGGGCCAGGCAGTTGACCGTCACCGACCCCGACCACGTCGCCCAGGCGGCCGTGTTGCGCCGCCAGTTTCAGACGCTGCGCCGCCATCAACGACCGCAGGCTCACGTCGCTTTCGTCGAGACGGCCAGCCTCTCGTCCTACGACGACGTGTTCGGCGTTGACACCGGTCGTGGTCTGACTGATCTGAGCCTGATCGCATGAGCGCGACGGCATCTCAGATCGAGTACTACGCCCGCGCGCTGCGCGCCCCGAGGATCGGCGGCGCGTTCCGGCGCCTGGGCGATCAGGCCCGCGAGGCCGGCTGGTCGCACGAGGAATACCTCGCCGCGGTCCTTTCCCGCGAGGTCTCTGAGCGGGAAGCGTCAGGTGCGGCGCTGCGGATCAAGGCCGCCCGGTTCCCTGGGCACAAGACGTTGGAGGACTTCAACTTCGATCATCAGCCCTCCGCCGATCGGAACCTGATCGCGCATCTGGGCACGAGCACCTTTGTGACCGAGGCGAAGAACGTGGTCCTTCTCGGCCCGCCCGGCACCGGAAAGACACACCTCGCCGTCGCGCTCGGCGTTCAGGCCGCCAAGCACGGCCACCGCGTCCTCTTCGACACCGCAACAGGCTGGGTCGCCCGCCTCCAAGACGCCCACTCCCGCGGGAAACTCGCCGCGGAGCTGACCCGGCTGCGCCGCTACAGCGTCCTGATCTGCGATGAAGTCGGCTACATCCCGTTCGATCAGGACGCTGCGAACCTGTTTTTCCAGCTCGTCGCGAGCCGCTACGAACACGCGTCGCTGATCATGACGAGCAACCTGTCATTCGGGCTCTGGGGCGAGGTCTTCGGCGACCCGACCGTCGCCTCCGCGATGATCGACCGCATCGTCCACCACGCCGACGTGATCAGCCTCAAAGGAACCAGCTACCGGCTCAGAAGCCACCGGCCGGTGCCCGGTACGGCATAGTAGAAACACACATAGTGGTCCTGTTTTCAATCGGCACTATTGGCCCTGTTTTGGGTCGGCGTTAACATTGAACCCGGATCGGAGATTCGGTTCCAGCGCCGCAACAACAGGGAAGAACGTCCGATCGATCGCCAGAGCGATCTGCGCCGACGACATTTGAGATACGGACCGCTGGCGCAACGTTTCCAGCGACATCGCAAGGTACCGCGGTGGGATGATCAGGGCAGCAGAGTCTCCGAGCACGCGCGAGGTCTCCGCAGCTACCGCGTCCTGATCGTCACCCAGAGACTGGCGATCAATAACTACGGCGTTGAATCCTCTCAATGAGGCCGCGATCAAGGTGGACTCGAGCCCCTGCCGCGGCATGGACAGGGCCGGCCAGTCAGTTGTCGGCCTTCCTTTGATGGCCCCGCCAGTGATGGCCCCGCCAGACCATTTGAGGTGTGCAGAGTGGAGAAATGGTTCGATTTGGCCAGAGTCGACGACTCCATTGACCGGGCCGGATTGGAGGTACGCACTGTAAGGCAGCTGCAGAACGCTGGAACCGGTCGGGATTTTGGACTCGAGCTCCCTAACGAATGAGGCGTCTTGTGAGTAGGCGGCCGACACCGCAGGGTAATCGGGAATCATCTGCGGCGAGGTTTGGTCGAGCAGGCCGACCGGAAGAATGATCAACGCAGCGAGAGGTACGATGAGACACCGCAGTCGGGCCCACGACCCTGTACGAGCGGGAAGGTGACCGCCGAGTCGTCTCCAATTCCGATCTCCGATGAACATGGCGACGCCAACCATGGACACGAGAATGACCGTGACAAAGGCGTAGTACGAATTTGACGAGCCGACCGCTACTGCGACAAGCATCGTGCCGAGGGTGCGCCAAGGAATTCTCGTGGCGGTATTCCCGGAAGTCTGCGGTTTGCCCCAGATCTGCTTCCTTTGAAGGATCAACATGATCAGAGCCATGGCCAGTGGGATCGGGTAGTAAGAGGCCAGCCAAAGGTGCCACTAGTTACGTGCGAAGTGATATGGCGCCAGCGCAAACAGAACGGCGAGGGAACCGGCCAGCAGGTGCGGGAGTCGAAGAACACGAAAGAACCAGACGGCCGATGCGGCCGCCAGAGAGAATCCAGCAAGAAAATACACGTTCATCGCTGTTCCGTGCGAGCCGAGAAATTGTGTAAGAGGAATCGCAAGCAACATGTGGAGATTGTCAGCGGTCTTGTAGTCGTCGTAGTTCTGGCCGAATGGTGCCGCAAGCAATGGTTGAGTCTCGTACCATCCTGTTTCCAAGATCGACTTGAAATATCCGGCGATGTTTGTGGCGTCCCCCAGATAAGCGAAAGGAATAGTCATGTCTGCTCGCCATACACGCAGGATCACGATCGCTGCGATCAAGGACACGGTTGACGCAGCCAGGTAGGTCACGAGTGCCCTGAGCCTGCCGCTTCGAGAAGTCAACGGATTTTCGACAAGCAAAATACTGCTTTGGCTCACGCCTGGATCCCCTCGGTACCGCTGGCCAGTCGGGCCAGTCACATTCTTTAGCCAGCTCAGGACATCCGGCCGGTCTGTGAACGCGGCCAGAAAATTGTGGAATTCAGTAGCGGGATGGCAGTTCGCGTTTTCACAGGGATGCCCCGCCTGTTCAAGAATTAGCCGAGCAGCTCGAGATCATGAGTCACCATAGCGGCGACAACCTGTTCAAAGGAGCGCGTCGGGCTCCAACCGAGGGTGCTGCGGAGCTTGCTGCTGTCGCCGAGCATGACCGGCGCGTCGACCGGGCGGGCGAACCGCGGGTCAAGGGCCACAAGGTGTTCCCACTCCGAGATTCCCACGGCGGCGAATGCGGCCGCGACGAAGTCGCGCACGCTGTGGTCCACGCCCGTGGCGACGATAAAGTCGTCGGCAACGTCGGCTCTGGCGATGCGCACGAGCGCGTCGACGTAGTCGGGGGCCCAGCCCCAGTCGCGGCGGGCGTCGAGGTTGCCTAGCAGCAGCTCGGTGGAGGTGCCCTTCTTGATGCGGGCCACTTCCTGCGTGATCTTGCGGGTCACGAACGTTTCCGGGCGGCGCGGCGACTCGTGGTTGTAGAGAATTGCGGAGGCGGCGAAGAGACCGCGGCCGCGGTAGACGCCGACCAGGTGGTGGGCGTAGGCCTTGGCCGCACCGTAGGGCGAGATCGGCGCGATCGCCGTGCGCTCGGTCTGGGGCAGTTCCGTGGCGGCGCCGAACATCTCGGAGCTAGAGGCCTGCACGAAGCGCACGGGTCGGCCCAGGCGCTCCTGGAGGTCCCAGGCGGCGGCGAGCAGGCTCGACACGGCGAAGCCGGTGACCCGGGCGGTCAGCTCGGGCTGCGACCAGGACTGTGCGACGCTGCTGATGCCGGCCAGGTTGACGATCAGGTCAGGTTCGACCTCGTCGATCGTTGCGCGAAGTGACTCGCTGTCGAGCAGGTCGCCGCGGTGAACGGATACACCGGCGACGACCTCCTGCTCGAAGCGGTGCGGTTCTTCGCGAACGATCGCGTGCACATCCCAACCGTCACCAAGCAGGCGTTCGGCGAGGTAGGAACCATCCTGGCCGGTGATGCCGGTAACGATTACGGATGCCATCGGGTTAGGAGACGTTGGCTCTCTGCTCGGCGACGTCGTTGGCGACCATCATGCGAACGAGCTCCGGGAAGTCGACCTTCGGTGCCCAGTCGAGTGCGGTGCGTGCCTTGGTCGAGTCACCGATCAGGAGATCGACCTCGGCCGGGCGCATGAAGCGCGGGTCCTGCTTGACGTAGGGAGCCCAATCCTCGATGCCGACCTCGCGGAATGCCAGGTCGAGGAATTCGCGGATCTCGTGGGTCTCGTTGGTCGAGATGACATAGTCGTCGGGCTCTTCCTGCTGCATCATGCGCCACATGGCGTCGACGTAGTCGCCGGCGAAGCCCCAGTCACGGCGGGCGTCGATGTTGCCGAGCGTGATGTGCTCCTGCAGCCCGAGCGAAATGCGGGCGACGGCCTGGCTGATCTTGCGGGTGACGAACTCCGGGCCGCGGCGGGGCGACTCGTGGTTGAAGAGGATGCCGGACGACGCGTGCATACCATAGGACTCGCGGTAGTTGATCGTCATGTAGTGGCCGTAAACCTTGGCGACGCCATAGGGAGACCGCGGCCACAGCAAGGTGTCTTCGTTCTGGGGCACGGCCTGAACCTTGCCGAACATCTCCGAGCTGGAGGCCTGGTAGAAACGAACCTTGCGCGGCTCGTCGCCCGAGTACAGGCGCACGGCCTCGAGGGCGTTGAGCACGCCGAGGCCGGTGACCTCGGACGTCATGTGGGCGTTCTCCCACGAGTAGGCAACGAAGGAGATGGCGCCCAGGTTGTAGAACTCGTCGGGCTTAGCGATGTCGAGCGCCCGAAGGATGCTGGACAGGTCGGTGAGGTCGCCGGTCAGGACCTTGACGCCGGGAACGGTCTGTTCGACCAGTTCGCGCTTGGGGTTGTTCTGCCCCCGCATGAAGCCGTAGACCTCGTAGCCCTTCCCGAGTAGCAGTTCAGCGAGATAGAGACCGTCTTGGCCGGTAATACCAGTGATGAGAGCGCGGGGCATAATCCTCTTCATTTCCATGGGGAACGATTCGACTTACAATCCTAACGGGAGTTGGGCCCCGCCGAGTCGATCGCCGGTGGCGACCGAGTCCTGAGGCAGAGCCTGGCCCGAAGTTGACTTTAGCGGCTCGCCACGTAGATGGAGAAAGTGGCCAGCCAGAGGGCCCCGAGAACGAGCAGTTGTTTGTCTGCGAGAACCACGTCTTCCGGAGCCCCGGCAGTGCCCTTGTCCACGGTATATGCGTACCGCAGAATCGCCATGCTGAACGGCACGATCGAGAGCGCCGGGATGATGTTGGTGAGGAAATTGCCGAGTTCGAAGGCCCACAGGGAATAGGCGATCAGAGCCAGTCCCGCGGCGACCGACCACACGAATCGCAGGTAGGAGAGGGAGTATTCTTCGAGCGAGCGGCGGGTGGCACCACCGGCGTGCTCGAATTCGAGTTTCTCCGAGTAGCGTTTCCCTGCCACCATGAAGAGGGAACCGAACGAGGCCACGAGGAGGAACCACTGGGACGGCACGATCGACACGGCGACGGCGCCGGCGATGGCCCGGAGGAGGAATCCGCTCGAGACGAGGACGAGGTCGACGACCGGAACGTGCTTGAGCCAGATGCAATAGGCGATCTGCAGGGCCTCGTAGGTCACGATGACGATGGCCAGGCCGGGAGACAGGAAGAAGGCCGCTACCGGGGCGCCGAGCAGAAGGATGATTCCCGCCACGATCGCGGTGCGGATGCCCAGGGCGCCGGAAGCGATCGGGCGCTTGCACTTCTCGGGGTGCACTCGGTCGGACTCAACGTCGAGGAGGTCGTTGATGAGGTAGACGCCGGATGACGCCGCGCAGAAGCCCACAAAAGTCAGGAGGGTGACCAGCAACACATCCGGTGCGAACAGCTGGCCGGCGGCCAGCGGTGCGGCGACGACGAGAACATTCTTGAGCCACTGACGAGGACGTACCGCCTTGAGGAGAGGGGGCATTTGCACGGATGGATCCTTAGGGTTCACTCAAGCGCTGTTACTGTTGCATCGGCTTCTCCGACTACCCCTAGGACTTTACAGTGCGAACTCGTGTGACTTTTAGTGCGGTCGCGCGAACGGCGATTATCGCTGCGGCGGCACTTCTTTCCGGTCTCGGCAGCTATGTTCTGCTGATCGTCGTGGCGCAGAACACGTCGACGGCGGACTACGCCGACTTCGCCGTTTTCTGGTCGCTCACCGTTGTTGTCGGCCTCGGCGTGTTCTACCCGCTGGAGCAGGAGACGGCGCGTGAGAGTGCAGGACTGCCGATTGAGCCGAAGGGCGGATTCGCTCGGATCGTGCTGGCCGCATCCGCCGGCTGCGCCCTGCTGCTCGGCGTGCTCTCGCTGGTGTTCCTGAGCCCCTCCGGCGTGGACTATCTCGGCTCTCCCCTTCTCGTGCTTGCGCTGATCGTCTCTTTGGTGGGTTACGCAGTGCAGTTCCCCGTCCGGGGATTCCTGTCCGGTGCGGGGCGAACCTCGTCGTATTCCGCGGTCGTGGCACTCGAGGGTCTGCTGCGCGTGGTCCTGCCTGTGCTGTTGGTGCTGGCCGGTTGGACCGGGAGCTTCTGGTTCGCCTGCGTCGTC
Source organism: Cryobacterium sp. TMT1-19 (assembly GCF_004403055.1). NCBI lineage: Bacteria > Bacillati > Actinomycetota > Actinomycetes > Micrococcales > Microbacteriaceae > Cryobacterium > Cryobacterium sp. TMT1-19. Next base: position 38,170 of record NZ_SOHB01000008.1, on the reverse strand, counting down.
GGCGTTGCTGCCGGCCTGTCGGCCGTCCCGCGCCTGCTCGGGCGCGACCGCGGCTGGCTGCGCCGCGACCGACCGCGGACCGGTCTGTTCCTTGCCCGATTCGGTCGACTCATCGTCGCCGCCCTGTCGATCCAGGTCCTGCTGAACAGTGGCGTGCTCGTGGCGAAGGCACTGTCGGGCCCCGGTGACGCGGCGCTGGCCGCGCAGATTCTGACCGCTATCTCCGTCGCGCGCATCCCGATCTTTGGTTACCAGGTGCTTCAGATTCTTTACATTCCGCGACTCTCGACGCAGTGGAAAGGCGGCCGCTTCAAGGACGCCCGCTCGACAGTGCTGTTCGCCGTCGCGGCGGCAGCAGTGATCGGCGTCGTGATCGTCGTAGGGATGCTCGTCCTCGGTCCCTGGGCGACGGCGCTCCTCTTCGGTCCGAAGCTCGTTCTCTCGTCGGGCGGCATTCTGCTCGTCAGCGTGGGGGTTGCCCTGTTCCTCGTCGCGCTGGTGGCCTCCGACGGCGCCCTGGCGATCGGACGGCACTCACTTGTGTTGCGCTCCTGGCTGGTGGCGTTGGCGGCAGTGATCCCGATCGTCATCCTCGTTGATGGAACGCTGCTGCGGTCGACGCTCCCGCTCCTTCTCGGCGCGAGTTGCGCCGCCCTTCAGCTTGTCGTCGGGCTTGCGCTCACATTCATCCGGAACGACCGGAAGGCTTCACAATCCTAGAAATCATCGTCATCGGACTGGCAGGGGCCCTAGTCTTTTCGGGCCTCGGGGTCGCCGTCCTCGTGCAGGTGCGGCCCGATCTGCGGCGGCTCCTCCTTCCGGCGGCGCCGCTCATCGGCGCCGCCTATCTGGTGGTGGCGCTTCACCTCACCGGGATCTTCCTTCCCGCCGGCGTCGGGGTCTGGATCGCTGCGGCGGTGGCCCTGGTCGCTCTGGTGATCCGATTCATCCTGGACAGAAGCGCATTCATCGACTGGTTCTCTGCCCTTCCGGGCTGCCTCGGTGTCGCGGCCGTCGGCGGCCTGGGCGCGATGGTCGCGCTGACCCCGTCGTTGCTGGCCAGGTCGCCGCTGGCGATGCAGGCGACGCAGAGCAACGACGCCTTCTACTATGTGTCTGTCTCCCAGTGGGTCGCGGGTAACGCCATCACTACGCGGCCGTCGCTCGGGACGAGCCCTCTCACGGGCGTCGACTCGCCGGTGTTCGGGCCGGCCTATGAGAGCATGAACCTGTCGCTGCGGGTCGGCCAGGAACTGGCTCAGGCGGGCCTGAGCGCGCTGACCGACATCCCCATCATCTCCGGTTTCTCACCCTGGCTGGGTCTCTGGGTCTTCCTGATCCCGGGCGGCGCCTGGGTGTTGGGGGCGGCCTTCGGACTGCCGAGGCGCGGCCGCCTCGCTCTGGGTGCGCTGCTGGTGGTTTCATTCTCGGTCCAGGGACAGGTGCTTCAGCAGAACGCCGACTCCCTGCTCGGCGTCTCCGTCCTGCCCCTCGTGATCGGACTCGTCGTGATGGCTGTTCGGCCGAATCCGGACCATCCCCGCGTGCCCCTGTGGCTGCCGGCCCTGGTCCTCGCGGCGCTTGTCGGCACCTACACCGAGTACATCCCCCTTCTCGGGATGACGCTTGCGGTGCTGGTGATCGTCGGTCCGGTGTCCGGCCTGCGCGCGGCTGTGTTGCGAGCCGCGGGATTGGTCGGGCTCAGCATCGCCTTTGGTCCATTGATCTGGTGGCGCGCCGTGCAGGGGCTGCTGTTCCTCGGAACGGTCGCCGCGGGTGGCAACGGCGTCGGGGTCGGGCCGCGCCAGCTTGCGAAGCAGATCTCACTGCCCGTCGAGGTCTACTTCAACGTCACCTGGCCCTCGCCCTCCGGTCTGGTCGTCACGGTGCTAATCGTTTTCGCCCTGCTGTGTGCCTGCGCGCTGGCGGCGACACTATTCAGCAGCCGCACCAGGGCGTTCGGAATCGGCGGTGTGGGGCTCTCGACCCTGGTGGTGCTCTACATCGGCAGCCGCGGCAACGAATACATCACCCGCCGGGCGGTAGACATGCTGATGCCGCTCCTCATCATCGGGGCGGTTCTCGGCGCCTCGGTCATCGTTGCGGCGCTCCGCGCACGCCTGCGGGGAGATCACGCCAGCCGGGCGTTGACTCTCGGTGTCACGGCCATCGCCATCGCCGGGGCGCTCGCGCCCACTTATCTCGTCGTGCGCCTGATTGTTCAGGAGCAGGCCGACGACCGGATCGTGAGCCCCGCAGTCGGTGAAGCCGCCGACTGGGTCTCCGACCGGGGCGGCGACGGTGACGATGTCACGGCCGCGCTGACAACGCTCTATGACCAGCTGTGGCTCAGCGAGGCCCTGGTCGACGAACCGGATGTCAGTTACGTCAACATGCGTGGAGACCTGGGCTATCGCGGCAACCTGAATCTTCTGTCCTATTGGGACGGGGAGCTAGACCGCTTCATCCTGGTCGGTCCGGGCGCTTACCTCGTGGCCGAGGACGCAGCCGTCGCCGAGAGGAATGAGCTGTTCCAGATGCTCGACCTGTCGCACGGACCCGTCACCGTGGCCGTGCCCGTTGAACTCGACCCGTCGACCGACCCGACGACTCGGGGCCGGTGGGCCTGGACGATTGACGTGGACGGCCGTATTTCGGGCGACCCGGGCACGGCCGTCGAACTCCTGAGCAACGCCTCGGATCTTTCCGGGGAATACCTGCTCGTCGAAGGTGTCGGCGCCGGCGCGACCCTGACTCTGAGGCAGGGTGCCTCGCTGCTGCACTCCGTGAAGTCCACGGGTGCGACCATCCGGGTGCCTCTCGCAGACGTTTCCCTGGCCGACGGCAAGGGACGTGTTCTTCTCGACCTCGTCGGGCAGACCACGCCGCTCATCTTGAAAGGAATCACCAGTGAGTAAGCAGTACGACGTCGTGATGGCGCTGAACTACTACGCCCCTTACGTCAGCGGATTGACCGATGCCGCGAGGCTGGTCGCCGAGGAGTTGGTCACCCGGGGTCTGCATATCAAGGTCATCACCTGCCGGCACGATCCCGGACTGCCGCTCGCGGAGACCGTGAACGGCGTGGACGTCGTGCGTACCCCGGTGGTGGCACGAATCGGAAAGGGACTGATCAGCCCGACGTTCGTGTCCACGGCCATCCGCCACGGCCGACGAGCCAAACTCGTCAACCTGCACCTGCCGATGATCGAGAGCGGGCCGATCGCGCTGGGCCTCGGCTCGACACCCGTCGTCGTCACCTACCAGTGCGATATCTCCCTGCCCGCGAGCCTGGTCAACACAGCGCAGACGAAGGTGATGGATGCCTCCAACGCCCTGGCTATGCGCCGCGCCGACGCCATTGTGCCGTCGAGCGCCGACTATGCGGCGTCGTCGCGGTTGCGGGAACGGATGACCGCAGACAAGACCCGTCCCATCTCTCCGCCGACCCGGCTCTACCCCGACGCGGAGCCCACGTTCCGCTCGACCTCCGGTCTGCACGTCGGGTTCCTCGGGCGGCTGGTCGAGGAAAAGGGGCTGGAATACCTCGTCGACGGCTTCCGCAAGCTGCAGGACCCCGACGCGCGCCTGCTCATCGGCGGGGACTACTCCAAGGTTGCCGGAGGCAGCGTCGTCAAACTCGTTCGGGCCCGGATGGGCGACGACGACCGCATCCAGCTCCTGGGTTTCCTGGCCGATGCCGACCTGCCCAGCTTCTACGCGTCCCTCGACGTTTTCGCACTGCCGTCGGTGAACTCCTTCGAGGCGTTCGGCATCGTGCAGATCGAAGCCATGCGGCGGGGCGTGGCAGCGCTCGCCTCCGACCTCCCCGGGGTGCGGATGCCCGTGCGCACGACCGACTTCGGCGTGATCGTTCCCCCGCGTGATTCCGACGCGATCGCGGCGGAGCTGCAGCGCCTGTCCGAGCATCCCCTGGACCGCACGGCCGGGGCTGAGCGGTCCAACGAGGCCTACTCCCTTACGAAGACAGTAGACGAGTACCTGGCGCTATTCGATTCCCTCACATAGGCGTTAAACGTGGCGGGGCCTGACCTGACGGTCAGGCCCCGCCACACGTACTCGGGGATCAGGGCTGGGGGAATCTCGCCCGGGAGTTGAGGAGATACTCCATGCTGCTGACGATGCTGGTTCGTGCGGCCTGGTCGCCCTGGGCGAGGATGAGCGGCACCCAGCTGGAGATGCCGGACGCGTCGACGTCGCGCTGCAGGAAGGTCTTGTAGATGCGGTTGAGACGGATCTGACCCGATTCGTAGGAGTTCCAGATCGAGTCGACGACGTAGTAGCCGCCGCGCAGTCGCGCCTGTTCGCTCCACGCGGCGACGTCGCCCTCGGAGGCAGGACGGTTCAGCAGGGTCGTGTAGAGAACGCTGACGAAGGCGGCGTCGGTTCCGCCTGCCTTCATGTAGAACTCCAGGCTGCCCGTGAACGATCGGCGGATCTCGTCGACGCTCACCTGGCGGGTGCGCATGCGGTTGAGCCAGTCGTTTCGGCCTGCTGTGTCGGGTTCCCGGCCGAGGACCTCGCGGTAGGCGGCGTCAATCCGCTGCAGGTAGTACTCGTCGCTGTACAGGATCGCATTGCCGACCCAGATTGTCGGCCAGCCCTGGCCGATCAGGTAGTTGCGCCAGGTCTCGAGTCCGCCCGCATCGGGTGCTCGGAGTAGGATGTCGGCGTAGAGGGCGTTGGTCAGGGAAATGGCGTCCTTTGAGTCAAGACCCGAGATCGTCGACCCGAACCAGTCTGTATACATGCGCCAGAAGTTGCGATTCCCGTAGCTCGAGCAGGTGTCGCCAGTTCCGTACAGATTGGCCATGGCGGCCGCGTTGGGGACGTACGGCGTGTAGTTGTACAGGGCTGCCGTCGCAGTGTTGGTGATCTTGACCGAGGAGGCTCCGCAGGCGGTGTTCGGGTGGTAGCCCACGTTCTGGGTCAGACCGGCGCGGAAGTTGTAGGAGCCGGAATTCAGCGTATACCGCTGGAAAGCGCGGGCCCCGTAGTAGACCTGAAAGAAGAAGCCGGACACCGCGGGATCGCAGTCGGCCGTATCGGGGCATCCGTTGCCGGTTGCGGCCGAGTACTGCCGCGCCGTGGGCCACGTGTCGGTGACGAGACCCTGCTCCTTTTCCAGCAGCACGATCAGGACCTTCGGGCTGATTCCACAGCTCACAGCGACCTTGGAAATAATCGAGGCTGCGCTTTCCCAGCCGGAACCGTTATAGCCCTTGCAGTACTGGTCGGCACCGATCGAACTCGTTGACTGCCAGTAGTCCTTGAGGCAGGTATAGCCCACCCGGCAGGTGGCAACCTTGCCGCTGAGGAAGGCCTGGGTTTCGGCGGGGGACAGCGCCCCGGAGGCGTAGAACATCGAGTCGCTCATGATGCGGCCGGGATTGAAGTCGTTTCGGTTCGCCGCGGCGGCCGGGGTCAGGCCTGTCGTGAAGGCCATGAGCAGGGCGAGCGCCGAGCCCACGAGGGCCATCCCGGTGAAACTCCGCGAACGTTTTTCGCCTGGCGCAGACGGCGGCGCCTTGACCGTGTTCATTCTAATATCTCCCATCAGTAATATGGGAGCATCCCCGATCCCCATAGTACGGTTCGATCGCCAGTACCCGTGATGATTTGGCGTGTCGGTCGCGTTCCTGTTGACGAATATTCACGCTATGTCCGGTGCTGCTCGTTGAGACGGAGTTTCCTTGGTAGGCACACGACTGCACCTGGTGCGTCATGGTGAAGTTTTCAACCCTGACGGGGTTCTCTACGGTCGACTCCCCGGCTTCAACCTGTCGGAGCGAGGCGCGGCCATGGCGACGCTCGCCTCGACGGAACTCCTCCGCGAGGGTCGTCCGGTGCGACGGATCCTAAGCTCCCCGCTCGAACGTGCCCAGGAGTCCGCGAAGCCCATATCCGAGGTGTTCGGTCTCCCGATCGAATCGGTCGACGGTTTTATCGAAGCATCGAGCCATCTCGAGGGTGGAGAGTTTGCGATGAGCCTGAGTATTCTCGCCAAACCACGCGCCTGGCGCTATCTCTTGAATCCCTTCAAGCCGAGTTGGGGGGAACCGTTCGCCCAGGTTGCCGAGCGGATGCTGGCTGAACTGACGAGCGTCGGCGCCGAGACCGGCGAAGTGGGTGACGTCGTCGTCGTGAGCCACCAGCTGCCGATCTGGCTCATGCACCGAAACGCGCAGGGCCGACCCCTTTTCCACGACCCACGTAAGCGACGTTGCGCGCTGTCGAGCATCACGAGTTTCGAATGGCGCGACGGCTCCCTCGTAGAGGTCGGCTATCGAGAGCCGGCTCGGTCGCTGATTGACGGTTCCATCGACGTCGGGGCCGTCTGAAACCTGCTGCCGCGGCCACTCCGGCCGCGGGCGGGGAGCAGGTTCAGGCTCGGCCTTGAACGACACTGCCCTAGAATGAGGCAATGTCTGAAAGTCAAATCAACGGTCCAACGACCGGCACTCCTCTGACCGACGGGGCAGCCGCTGAGGCAGATCTTGCCGCTCGCCTGGCTGATTCCGAGGCGGAACGGGACAGGCTTCGTAACGAACTCGATGCCCGCTCCAACGAGTCCGTCGAATCCTGGCTCGAGGTCGTGGGCACCGAGTCCCGCATCCTCGGGCAGATGCACGGCACCCTGTCATGGCGCATAACCAAGCCGCTGCGATTCGTGCGCAAAGTGCAGCTCAAGGCGGCCCAGGTGGGCGTGGCGCAGGTGGCCCAGCTGGCCGTGGCCGACCTCCGTCGCCGTTTCACCGGGCGCCGGCGTTGAGCTGGGCCGAGCTGGAAGACCAGTCCGAAGAAGTCGACCGTCCAGGCTTGTCACAAGCCCTACTGGGTCGACTCGCGACAGTCGCGCCCTACATCTTTAGCGAGCAAGCCGATATTGACGCGCTCGTTCAGCGCGGCGCGGGGCCGCTGCTGGCACGCCTCGTAGCCGAGGCAAATTCGCGCGAGAGCCCTGACCTGCTCTGGCTGCTGATCGCCGGGGTAACGGCCTCCTTCCCGAATGCCGACCAGGTGCGTATGACCCGGCGAGCGGTCGCCCTGGCCGACCCGAGAAAAATCTCGGCGGCGTTCTTGGAAGCCTGCTTCGATTCGGCTGTCCGCTTCGACGACCTCGACAAGGGCATCGAAGTTGTGTCCGGTGGAACCGTCGTCGACGTGGACTTCTGCGCGAACCACCGGCACAATACCGGAATCCAGCGCGTCGTGCGCCAGACCATGTCCCGATGGAATGCCACCAGCGACGCCGTTTTCGTGGCCTGGACTGCCAACGGCGGCGCCATGCGCAGCATGACCCCGCTCGAACGCAGCCGGGTCATCGAATGGAACACCTACACGGAGCCCGGCCGCGATCAGCCGCCGGTCGACCCTGAGGTCTACCGCGTCATCATCCCGTTCAAATCCGTCGTGATCCTGCCCGAGGTGCCGCAGGCAGCCCTCTGCAGTGCCCTCGCAGCCCTCGCCGAATACTCTGGCAACAGGGTCGGGCTCGTCGGCTATGACGCCATTCCGGTCGTCAGCGCCGACACGCTTGACTCCCTCGAGACCGAACGTTTCGTGCGCTACCTCACCATCTTCAAGCACTCCCATCGCCTGGCCGGCATCAGTGGCGCGGCCACCGAGGAATTCGCGGGCTTCGCCGCCGCCCTGCCCGCGCAGGGTCTCGTCGGCCCGGAGACGGTCGAGGTGAGCCTGCCGATCGACGCCCCCGACGGCGACGCCGATGTGAGCGGAGCGACCGGAATTGATCCGCTCGTCATCTGCATCGGCAGCCAGGAGCCGCGTAAGAATCACCTCGCGGTTCTGTTCGCAGCCGAGCTGCTCTGGCGCGAAGGCGTGGCGTTCCGGCTGCGCTTCATCGGCGGCGGCAGCATCCTCTATACGCGCGAGTTCGACAAACGGGTTCGGGCGCTGAAGCGCCGCGGCCGCCGGATCGAGGTTCTCCGTGGAGTCAACGATGAAGTTCTGCTGTCGGCCTACCGCGAGGCGCGGTTCTCGCTGTTCCCGTCGCTGCATGAGGGCTACGGGCTGCCGGTTGCCGAGTCGCTGGCATTCGCCACCCCCGTGATCACCACTGATTACGGCAGCACCGCCGAAATCGCCCGTGGGGGCGGCTGTCTTATGGTCGACCCGCGCAACGACGACGAACTCGTCGTGGCCATGCGCTCCCTGCTCACCGACGACGACATCCTCAACCGTCTCCACGCCGAGATTGCCGCCCGGTCGGATCGCACCTGGGATGACTACGCGAACGAACTATGGGACCAGCTCGTCCTGCCCCTGAGAGGGGAACTGGATGTCTAACCAGACCACGATCGACCGACTCCGTGTCCTGCTGGCTGCGCTGGACCCGTCGACCGACCTGACCGGTGACGAAGCCGCGCTCCTCGGCCGCCTGGCCACGCACTTCGTCGTGCCGGCCACCGACAACATGTGGCTGGCCCTGGCCGTGCTGCACGCCGAGTTTCCCACCCACGACCAGGTCGTCGACGGCATCCGTCGCATCCGTCTCGACGGCGCAGCATCCGTGCTCAAGCAGGTCGCGCACTCCCCGGTGCGGCGCGGGCTTTTCGGCCTCCATCCCGTGCGTCCCGTGCGCGTGGTCACCGGGGCAACGTTCGTCGACGTACACCACACGGCGCGCACCGGTCTGGCCACCGGGATTCAACGCGTGGTGCGCAAGACCATCGAACAGTGGTCGCAGTCGCATGATCTTCTGCTCGTGGGCTGGGGTTCCGCGTTCGGCGCGCTCCGCGAGCTCTCCGAGCAGGAGAGGGCCAATGCCCTCTACGGTACTCACCCGAATGCTGAGAGTGAGGGAGTCGCCGAAGTCACCGTGCCATGGCGCTCAACCTATATCCTTCCCGAACTCGCCGTCGAAGCCGAGCGCACGGCCCGCATCTCAGCCCTAGCGGAGTTCTCCGGCAACGCCTCCTACGTGATCGGTTTCGACTGCGTACCTCTGACCTCGGCGGAGACCACCGGCCTCGGCATGGGTGGGGCGTTCGCGAAGAACCTTGCAGCGGTCGCCAGGTTTGACAAGGTCGCCACCATTTCCGGTGCGGCCGCCCTCGAGTACCGTGGCTGGCGGCGGATGCTCGCCGGGGCCGGCCTGACCGGCCCGGAGATCGAACCGGTCCTGCTGCCTGCCGATGCCGGCACGGTTACCGCCGCTGAGCTCGAGTCGGCGAAGGAGTCGCTCGTCATGGACGAGCTGCCGCTGCTGCTCTGCGTGGGCAGCCACGAGCCTCGGAAGAACCACCTTGCCGTGCTCAGCGCGGCCGAGCTCCTCTGGCGCGAGGGGCACGAATTCTGCCTCTCGTTCGTCGGAGGTAACTCGTGGGGCGGCCAGGCGTTCACCACCCAGCTCGAGCAGATGCAGGAACGCGGTCGGCCGGTGCAGACCATTTCGGCGATCTCCGACGCCCTCCTCTGGGGTGGCTATCGGGCCGCGGCTTGCACGGCCTTCCCCTCTTTGAACGAGGGATTCGGCCTGCCTGTGGCCGAGTCGCTGGCCGTGGGCACCCCCGTGGTCACCTCCGATTTCGGCAGTATGAAAGAAATCTGCGAGCAGGGTGGGGCAGTTCTGGTGGATCCGCGCGACGACGCGGCTCTGGCCGCCGGCATTGCCCTGGCGATGTTCGACCCGGAAGTGAACCAGCGTTTGCGGGACGAGGCCGCCCGCCGCGAGAACAAGGATTGGAACGACTACGCCACCGAGGTGTGGGAGTACTTCCACAAATCCTCGTAGACTCGACCGATGGACGGCCAGTCGTCCACCACACTCACGGAGTTATATGACCAGCATTGCCCAAGAACGCGCAGACCGACTCAAGTCTCTGCCGTTCCAGAAATCGGCTCTGTCCGGCGGCGGACTGATCGGTGGATTTTGGGGTTCGATCAAGGAGATCGCGGCGCACCGCGAACTCCTTGACCTCCTCATCCGACGCGAACTTAAGGCCCGCTATAAGGACAGCAGCCTGGGCTTCATCTGGAGCTTGATTCGGCCGTTGACCATGCTGCTGATCTACTACGTGGCGATCGGCCAATTCCTTGGTGCCGCCCGCGGCATCCCCGACTTCGCCATCTTCGTCTTCACCGGCCTCACTATCTGGGGGCTCTATAGCGAGATCGTGTCGACGGGAACCATGTCGATCATCGGCAACGCCGGTCTGATTAAGAAGGTCTACCTACCGCGGGAAATCTTCCCGCTAGCCGCCACCGGGTCGGCCATCTTCAACTTCGTGATCCAGATGGTCGTGCTCGTGGGCGCCACCATTCTGCTCGGCCAGTTTCCACTGTCGTGGAACCTGCTCTATGTGCCCGTGGCCATCGTGATCGTGCTGGTCTGGGGCGTCGCGTTCGCGCTGCTGCTCTCGGCCCTCAACGTGTACCTGCGCGACGTGCAGTACCTGGTCGAGGTTGCCATGCTCATCCTCTTTTGGGCATCGCCCATCGTCTACTCGTGGTCGCTGGTGGTGGGTGCGATCACCAACTCGCGCGCCCCGTGGTTGATCGAGGTGTACCTGTTCAACCCGGTCACCGTCGCGGTGCTCGCCTTCCAGAAGGGCCTGTGGCAAGCGGGGTCCGAGACCCGCACGATGGGCGATATTACTGTCGGTCCGCAGCCGTGGCCGCCGGACCTTGATCTTCGACTGATCGTGACGGCCGTCGTCGGTATCGTGTTCCTCATCATCTGCCAGCGCGTCTTCCAGAAGCTCCAAGGCAACTTTGCGCAGGAGATCTAATGTCACTTCTTCCTCAGAGACCTCCCATCAAGGACGCCCCGGTCGTCATCCGCACGAGGGATGTCTCCAAGCGCTTCATCATCCGCAAGGACAAGTCGCTGAAGGAACGAATTGTGAACTTCGGCCGATCGAAGCAGCACAAGGAAGACTTCTGGGCGCTGCGCGACATCGGAATCGAGATCACGGCGGGCACCAGCGTCGGACTCGTCGGCGCTAACGGATCCGGCAAGAGCACCCTGCTCAAGGTCATCGGCGGGATCATCCAGCCCAATAACGGCTTCGTCGAGCGACGCGGCCGCCTCGCGGCGCTGCTCGAGCTCGGCGCCGGGTTTCACCCCGACCTCACTGGCCGGGAGAACGTCTTTCTCAACGGGTCGATCCTGGGGCTGACCCAGCAGCAGACCGCCGACTACTTCGACTCCATCGTCGCGTTCTCTGAAATCGGTGACTTCATCGACACGCAGGTGAAGTTCTACTCCTCCGGCATGTACGTGCGGCTCGCGTTCGCAATCGCCGTGCACGTCGACCCGGACATCCTGCTGGTCGACGAGGTGCTGGCCGTCGGCGACGAGCCGTTCCAAAAGAAGTGCATGGACAAGATCCGTGAGTTCCAGCAGGAGGGCCGCACGATCGTGTTCGTGTCGCACTCGGCCGGCCAGATCGCCGACCTCTGCGACCGCGTGATCGTGCTGTCCCACGGCAAGATCGTCTTCGACGGGGAGACCGAGGCGGGCATCGACGCGCTGCGGGAGTCCTTCGGCAGCTGATGGTGTACGTGCCTGGTGCCCGGCCGGGCGCATCCGCTCGTCTGCGCGTCGCTCTCTCGGTGCTCACCATGTATCCCGGGGCGATGGGCGGCGGGGAGACGTATGCCCGTGAGTTGGCCAGGCAACTCGCCCGCCAGCCCGACGTCGATGTGACGGTCTACGTGCCCTCGAACGCCGCCGGGTGGAGCGAGGAGGCCACGGAGACGGTCGTCGCCGGAGTGCACAGCGGCACCGGTTCGAAGGCGCGCATCAGGGGCATGCTGTCGGCGTTCGGCCATGCCCGTCGGGCGCGCGCCCTGATGAGCGAGGCCGAGGTCGTCTACTTCCCGTTCACGGTGCCAGTGCCGCGGCCGAGCCGGCGCCAGGCGTTCGTGCTTATGATTTTCGACGTGCAGCACCTCGACCTGCCGGCGCTGTTCACCCCGGCGGAGCGTGCGTTCCGGTGGCTGACCTACGACAGGGCGGCGCGCCGGGCGGATGCCGTGATCACCATCAGCGAGTTCACGAAGGCCCGCATCGTGCACCACCTCGGGGTCGATCCCGCCCGCATCCACGTGGCGCACCTCGGCGCCAACCGGGAGCAGTTCACGCCGAATCTCGGTTCGCGGGGCGACTTCCTCTTCTACCCGGCCCGCGCATGGCCGCACAAGAATCATGCCCGACTCTTCGCGGCCTTCGCCCTGCTCCGGCAGCACTACCCCGACCTGCGCCTGGTTCTCACCGGTGGAGACCTGGAGAAGCTCGGCGTTCTGCCGGCCGGCGTCGATTGGCGAGGGCATGTCAGCGGGCCTGAGCTGGCCGAGCTCTATCGAAGCGCGGCGGTCGTGGTGTTCCCGAGCCTCTACGAGGGTTTCGGCCTGCCGCCCTTGGAGGCGATGGCATCCGGATGCCCTGTCGCGTCGTCGAATGCCGGGTCACTGCCCGAGATTTGTGGCGACGCTGCCGAGATGTTCGACCCCACCGACCCGCAGGCCATCGCGGATGCCGTGGAGCGTGCCTTGGCCAACGCGGCCGCCCTCGGGCGCCGGGGAGTTGCCCGAGCGGGGGAGTTCAGCTGGGAACGCTGCGGTCGGGAGCACGCGGACGTGTTCCGGCTGGTGGCTGAGCGCCGCCGCACGACCTGAGCCGGGCTCGGCCCTCGCTCAGTTCTCCGGGTGCCGATGCGGAGTGGGCTGCAGAAGGCTGCGCCAGCTCTTGCCCTGCGCGGCCTTCACGGCGCAGATCAGCAGCAGCAGCCAGCCGAAGTCGACCAGAACGGTGCTTTCGGCCGCGGAGGTGACCAGCAGGGTCACCAGCACCAGCGGCGACCAGACGTAGACCATCGAGCGCTTATCCGAGGCGAGCAGCCACGACCGCCAGAAGGCGAGCATCACGAGCGCGAGGAACGACAGGAGGCCGACCAGGCCGACCTGGAAGTAGACGTCGAGGAACGCGTTCAGCGCGGAGGCCTGCGGGCGCCCGGTGACGAAGCTGAGCCAGCCGTAGGGCGTGACGTCGACGGGCCAGAGACCGGCCCAGCCCCAACCCTCGAGCGGGTTCAGCATGGCCAGACGCCAGATTTCGCCCCAGAGTGTGGTGCGGGCCTCGAACTCGCTGCCCGCGTTCAGCTGGTCGGTGATGCGCGCGCGGGCCGCAACCGCGATGATGCCGGCCACGACGGTGCCGCCGAGCAGCCCGATCTGCAGCAGCCACCGGTTCGCGGCGGGCGTGGCGCGCAGCCAGATCAGCGCCAGCGCGGCGAGGCCCACGAACAGGGCCACCACGAGGATGACGGGGGAGCGGGTGAGTAGCAGGCCGAACACGGCCAGGGCGATGGAGCCGATGCCGAGCCCGCGCCGCACCGACCGGGACCGCAGTTCGACCGCGAAAGTGACCGCCGCGATCAGCGAGACCAACCCGAACACGTTGCGAGAGCCGAAGAGGCCCTGCACGGGCCCGAAAGAGTCGATGTTGCCCTGGATGCCGAGGAAGACGAAGGGCGTGTCGAGCAGCAGGCCGGAGAGCACCTCCAGAGCCAGGGACAGTCCGAGCAGCACCCGCAGCACGTCGCCGGTGGCGCGCACGACCTGGATGGTGTCGCGGGCCAGGGCGATGTAGATGGCCAAAAAGGTGAAGGCGAGCTGGTAGAGCGAGGCGCTGAGGGTGTGCAGCGGGTAGCTGGACCACAGCACCGACAGGGCACACCAGCCCACGAAGACCATGATCGAGATCGGCAGGAGCCCGTGCCAGTCGACGCCGGCCCAGCGGGCGGTGAGCGAGAACGCGGCCAGCACGACGAGGCCCACGAGAATGCCGACGACGCCGGGCGGGCCGATCACGGCGCGCAGGGCAGTGGTCGAAAAGGCGAAGCCGATGATGACCAGCGCCAGCGAGGAGGCGAACTTGGGGGAGGCGAACAGCCGTGTGAACTGGTCCGGCACGGCGGGGGGATACGCGCGGTAGGTCATGACGTTCCCACGCTACCGCCTAAGGCATCCGTTGATTGGTTGCCTGCTGTCGCTTCGTGATCACGGCGAGCACGACCAGCAGCAGCCAGCCGGACTCGATCAGGATGCGGCTTTCGGCCAGGCTCTGGGCGATCAGGGCTACCAGGAGCAGCAGCGGGAGCAGGGCGGAGGCCGCGTAGGGTTCCGTGTCGGCGAGGGCGCGCCTGGGCCGGTCGACCGCGAGGAACCAGCAGCGCCACAGCGTGGAGAAAACGGCGGCGGCGAAGATGACCAGCCCGAGGACGCCCAGCTGAAGCCAGACGTCGAGCCAGGCGTTGTGCGCCTGAAGGTAGACGACGCCGCGACGCACGGCGAGACCCTCGAAGGGTTCGACCCAGGGGGCCCAGTAGCTCACCCAGCCCCAGCCGAACACCGGGCGCTCGGCAGCCAGCCCGGCCACGCTGCGCCAGATGTCGAGGCGGCCGGTGAGGTCGGCGGATTTGCCGAGCAGGGCGAGGAGCTGCGGCGTGAGGGCCACCAGGCCGACACCGCCGACGACCACGGATGCCGCGGCCACCAGGTACACCGGCCGGCGCCCCTCGGGGGGCCGGCGGCGGGCCCAGAGGGCGAAGAGCAGCGCTGCGGCGACGGCGGCGGCGGCAAGCGTCACGGTCGCGGACCGGGTCAGCAGCAGCATGAGCACCCCGAGGCCCAGCCACGCCAGACCCCAGTTGCGGCTCACGGTGCCGGCGGCGAGCTGCACGGCGAAGACGATCACGGCCATCAGTGCCACGAATCCGAGCAGGTTGCGGTTGGCGACGATGCCCTCGATTGGCCCGCCCTGCAGCAGGATGCCGCGGGTCCAGTAGTACGACTCCGGCACGTTGCGGGTGCCGTAGTCGACCCAGAAGGGGAGCACGGCCTGCCGCACGAACAGGGCGACGATGAGCTCGAACGCGAGGGATAGGGCGAGGATCCAACGCAGTGCGGCGGCGAGCGTGCGCAGCAGCTCGGCCCAACTCAGGCACAGGGCGAGGAACAGCGCGGCCAGCGTGGTTGCCCACTGCAGGGTGACCCCGATCAGGGAGGCGCCGAGGTAGAACGACCAGGCCAGCGACAGGGTGGCCAGACCGAGGAAGGCGATGAGCGATTTCGGGAACCGCGACCACATCCAGTCCGGGTTCAACGTGACGAGGGCGACGACGCTGCTCACGACGACGACCAGCGCGATCGCACCGTAGCCCCACCAGCCGAACAGGCTGCGCCAGAACTGGCCGGCCAGGACGGAGAAAAAGACGAGCGTCGCGAAGGTGCGAACGACGAATCGGCTCTGGACGGCGGGCATGTGTCTAAGGCTAGAGCGTGCCGGGGCGGTCACCGATCATTTTCTATACCCCCTGGGGTATACTTATCCCGGAGGTTCGAATGAAAACGATCATAGTTGGTGGAGTTGCGGGCGGAATGTCGGCGGCGACGCGGTTGCGTCGGCTGGACGAGACGGCAGACATCATTGTATTTGAACGCGGCCACTATGTCTCGTTCGCAAACTGCGGACTTCCCTATTACGTGGGCGGCGTGATCACGGACCGCAGCAACCTCCTACTCCAGACCCCAGAATCCCTCGGGGGCCGCTTCCGCCTCGACGTGCGCGTCGACCACGAGGTCACGGCGATCGACCGGGAAGCGAAGACGGTCTTCGTGCGCCAAACGCAGACCGGCGCTGAGACCATCGAGACGTACGACCGCCTCATCCTGGCTGCCGGAGCGACGGCCCGAACCGGGATCACCCCGGCCGGCCTCGCCACTCGCACCCTGCGCACGGTCGACGACGTCGACCACATCACCGCTCTGCTGGCCGGCATCACGGGTCAGGCCTCCGCCGTCGTCATCGGCGCCGGGTTCATCGGCCTGGAGGCCGTCGAAAACCTTGTTCGCCGCGGCGTGCACGTGACCCTGGTCGAGTTCGGCTCCCAGGTCTTCGGGCCCTTCGACGCCGAGATGGCCGCGCCGATCTTCGACGAGCTGCTCTTGCGGGGTGTTGACGTACGCCTGAACACGACCGTCACCGCCGCCGCCGACGCGGGAGTCAAGCTCAGCGACGGATCCGTCGTTCCGGCCGACCTCGTCATCGACTCCGTCGGGGTGCTCCCCGACACCTCGCTCGCCGCCCGGGCGGGCATCACGATCGGCGCGAGCGGCGGTATCGCCGTCGATGGCAGTCAGCAGACCAACGACCCGTCGATCTACGCGGTCGGCGACGGCGTCGAGAAGATCGACGCCGTCGACAATAGCGGCATCCTGATCACCATGGCCGGCCTCGCAAACCGGCACGGCCGGGCGGCCGCCGACAGCATCGCCGGCGAGCCCGCGTCGGCCGCCCCGGTGCTCGGAACCGCCATCCTCGGCATCTTCGGCCTGACGGCGGCCATGGTCGGCTGGAGCGAGAAGCGTCTCGTGCAGCGCGGCCGCGCGCACCGGGTCGTGCACACCCACCCGGCCTCGCACGCCACGTACTACCCCGGCGCCGAGGGCATGTCAATAAAGCTCCTGGTCGACCCGGCGACGGATGCCATCCTCGGCGCCCAGATCGTCGGCGGCAGCGGCGTCGACAAGCGCATCGACATCCTGGCGACGGCGATGACCGGCGGACTGGCGGCATCCGCTCTCACCCGCCTCGAGCTGGCATACGCGCCGCAGTACGCGTCGGCGAAGGACCCGATCAACCAGCTCGGCTATGTCGCCGACAACCTTGCCGCGGGAACGACGCGTGCGCTGCAGTGGCACGAGCTGGCCGCAGCCCGGGCCGCGGGCGCGGTGCTCGTGGATGTGCGCTCGGCGGCGGAGTTCGCCGCCGGGAACATTCCCGGCGCGATCAACGTTCCGGTGGACGAACTGCGGGACCGCCTGGCCGAGCTGCCCGACGCACCTGTGATCGTGCACTGCCAGGTGGGCCAGCGCGGGCACACGGCCGCACGCATTTTGAGCCAGAACGGGCTGGACGTGCAGAACCTCGACGGCGGCTACCGCACCTGGATCGCCGGCGAAACCGCTCTCGGCCTGATGCCCGTCATCGCCGCCAAGTCTGAAAGGATTCCGGCATGACCGAAATCACCGCTACCGCTGCTGACGTCGCTGCTGCCGACGTCGCTGGGGAACAGAACCAGAAGAAGATCCTCAACCGGTTGCGCCGGGCCCAGGGCCAGCTCGCGGCGGTCATCACCGCCGTCGAGGCCGGCGGCAGCTGCAAGGATGTCGTCACTCAGCTTGCCGCCGTGTCCAGCGCCCTCGACAAGGCCGGTTTCGTCATCGTCTCCACGGCGATGCGCGAGTGCCTCGACAACCCGCAGGGGGAAAATTCCCTCACGGTCGAGGAGCTGGAGAAGCTCTTCCTGACGCTGGCGTAGCCGCCCGACGCGACCCGGGCCCGCTCGGCGTTGAACCAATTCGACGGAGATTCTCCCGTAAAAGCGCGTTTTCAGGGTTTTGCGGACTAGTTTGGCCAAAATCTCCGTCGAATTCGTTCGGGGTTCGGGGCGGTAGGGCGGGCGCGGCCCCTGACTCGCCTAGACGAAGGCCGCCTGGCCGGTGATGCTGCGCCCCACGATCAGGGTGTTCATCTCCCGGGTGCCCTCATAGGAGTAGACGGCCTCGGCGTCGGAGAAGAAGCGCGCCACATCGTACGAGAGCACGATGCCGTTGCCGCCGAATAGTTCGCGGCACCAGGCGACCGTTTCGCGCATCCGGGCAGTCGTGAAGAGCTTGGCCAGGGCGGCGTGCTCGTCGCGCTGGCTGCCCTCGTCGAGCATCTGCGAGACCCGCACGACCATGCCCAGGCTGGCGGTGATGTTGCCCAGCGACTTCACCAGCAGGTCCTGCACCAGCTGGTGGCCGCCGATCTCCTTGCCGAACTGCGTGCGCTCCTTCGCGTACGCGACGGCCGCCTCGTAGGCGCCGATCGACGTTCCCACGGCCGCCCAGGCCACCTCGGCGCGGGTCAGGCGCAGAACCTTGGCGGTGTCCTTGAACGAGTTCGCGTTCTGCAGCCGGTTCTTTTCGGGCACGACCACGTTCTCGAGCACGATGTCGGCGTTCTGCACCGAGCGCAGGCTGATCTTGCCCTCGATGCGGGTGGCGCTGTAGCCGGGGGTGTCGGTGGTCACGATGAAGCCCTTGACCATGCCGTCGGCGGTGTCTTTCGCCCAGATGATGGTGATGTCGGAAAAGGTGGCGTTGCCGATCCAGCGCTTGGCGCCGTTCAGAAGCCAAGTGTCGCCGGTGCGGGTGGCCGTCGTGCGCAGTCCCTGCGCCGCGTCCGAGCCGGAGAGCGGCTCGGTCAGCCCGAATGCCCCCACGAGCTCCCCGCTCGCCAGGCGCGGCAGCCACTCGTCGCGTTGCTCCGGCGAGCCGGTCGCCGAGATGGTTCCGCAGGCGAGGCCGTTCTGCACGCCGACGAACGTGGCGACGGATGCGTCTACGCGCGCCGTCTCCAGGGCCACGAAGCCGCGGAACACCGCGGAGTTCTGGAAGGGCCGGGTCTCAGGCCAGCCGAAGGAATAGGCCCCGAGCGCCGCCAGCGGCCGGATGACCTCGGCCGGGAACTCGGCGCGCTCCCAGCATCCGTTCGCGATGGGCCGAACGTCGGACTCGAGGTAGGCGCGCAGATTGGCGAGCGCGGTCTTCTCCTGATCGGTCAGCAGATTCTCGTAGCCGTAGAAGTCGCTGGGAAGTAGCTCGAAGGTCATCAGGTGCTCCATTGCAGGGGGTGGCGACGGCCGGCGTGCGGCGGTCGGCGGATGTTCGCAGCCTACGGTCGCGGAACCGGCACGCCGCAAGCGGTTGGTAGTTTGGTCTAAACCTAAGAGTGCAGGAGAGCGCCATGTTTGTGGGCATCACCAATACGCCGCGGCACTATGCCTGGGGTTCGACCACCGCCATCGCGGGTCTGCTCGGCTACGATCCGTCGGGCACAGCTGAGGCCGAACTCTGGCTGGGCGCTCACCCGGGATCGCCGAGCGTCATCACCGACCCCGAGCAGGTCGGCGGCCACCACACCCTCCTGGACTGGATCCACGCAGCCCCGAAGGAGGCCCTCGGCGCCGCGCTCGCCGCGCCCGCTGCTCCGCGGTTGCCGTATCTCCTGAAGATCCTCGCCGCCGCGGGACCGCTCTCGCTGCAGGCGCACCCGACCGCGGAGCGGGCACGGATCGGCTTCGGCCTGGAGAACGCGGCCGGTATTCCGCAGGATGCGGCGGACCGCAACTACCGCGACCCGTTCCATAAGCCCGAGGTGATTTTCGCCCTGAGCGACACCTTCGAGGCCCTCTGCGGGTTCCGCGAGCCGGTCGAGATCCGCGGCATCCTGGGCGAGCTGCGCGCCCTCGACGTGGCCTCGGACGACCCGCAGCCCGGCGCGCTCGATGCGCTCGAGCGGCACCTGCTCGGCGACGACGCCCTGCGCGACTGCGTCGACTGGTTGTTGCGCGACGGCCGCGGCGGCGATTCCGGCGAGGTGGCCTGGCTGGTCGAGCGGGTGGTTGCCCTCGCCGTCAGCGCGGCCGACCTTGCCGAGAGCGGCGCGATCCTCGACTACCCGCTCGAACTCGCCACCGTGCGGGACCTGGCCCGTGCCTACCCGGGGGATCCCGGCATCGTGATCTCGCTGCTGACGAACCGGGTGTCGCTGCGCCGAGGCGAGGTGCTCTACCTGCCTGCCGGGAACATCCACGCCTACCTGTCCGGCCTCGGTGTGGAGCTGATGGCCGCCTCGGACAACGTGCTGCGCGGCGGGCTGAGCCCCAAGCACATCGACGTCGACGAACTGCTCGAGGTGCTCGAATTCACACCGCTGCCCGTGCCGTACCTTCCGCCCGTGCTGTCGTCTCCGGGCGTCTCGGAGTACCGACCCGACGTGGACGACTTCGTGCTCGTGCACATCGCGGCGGAAGCCGGGGGTGCGGGTGTGCCTGCGGCTTCGGCTTCTCGCGCGGGAGTGCCGATGCGGCAGTTCACGCTGACGGGGCCCGCGATCGCCATCTGCACGGCCGGGGGATTCCTGGTGGCCGGTGCGGGGGCATCCGTCGCCCTCAAGCGCGGCGAGTCCGTCTACATCACGCCCGACGAAGGCACGCTCACGTTCGCCGGCGTCGGCGAGGTCTTCCTGGCCACGACCCCCTAGCCCTGGCTCCCCACCAATTCGACGGAGATTTTGCGCTCGAACCCGCTATTTGCCGGTTTGTGCGCTGTTCGGAGCAAAATCTCCGTCGAATTCGTTCGCGGTCGCCCTTCCGCGCAGCAGCGAGGGGGTGCTGGGGCGGTCTGATCGGTAGCGTCCGGGCGGGAAACGGTGCCCCCCACCCGGTGGGGGCGGCGCGTTATCCCCAAGGTGACGGATGCCGCGGCGCGGGTACGACTCCGCTGCGAGGCTGCGGGCCATGCGCTCACTCACCAGGGACATCCTCGGCCACGGACTCTTCGTCAAGCGCGCCGCACTCCGCGCCCGAGGCTGGAGCGATGGGCACCTCCGCGGCGAGGTCAACCGGGGAACGGTCGTGCGGGTGCGCAAGGGCTGGTACTCGGTTCCGTTGGCGCCGCCGTCGGCCGTCGAGGCGTTCCGGATCGGAGGCCGGCTGGCCGGATTGAGCTGCCTGAAGTCCTACGGGATCTGGACCCCAACCACCGGCAGGCTCCACGTCAGCGTCCCCAGCGCCGCGCGCGGGTTGCGGCGCCCGACGGACATGCGCGCGCGGCTGGATGTGCTCGACGGTGTGCGGTGCCGCGTGACGTGGAGCGACGACGCGATCGACGGGCGGGGCGACTGCGTGTGGCGTACCAGCGTGCACGAGGCCCTGGTGCACATTCTGAACAACCACGACCGGGTCACCGCGATCGTGTGTCTGGATGCCGCGTTGCACAGCGCCCAGGAAAACGGCGTCGGGATTATCCTCGACGACCTGGGCTGGATCTTCGCCCGCGCGCTGCTGCGGGTTCAGTCCTGGCGCGACGAGGTCGACGGACGCGCCGCCGCGGGTGGGGAAACGGAATTCCGGCTCAAGGCCCTGGCCGCGGGCATCCCCTTCGTTCCGCAACCGTTCGTCAGCGGCGTCGGGCATCTCGATGGCCAGATCGGGCCGTCGACCTTCGTCGAGATCGATGGGAAGGACTGGCATGACGATCCGATCGCCTTCGAGGTCGACCGGGAACGTGATCTGCTTGTTGCAAGCCAGAACGGGCGCACCCTGAGGTTCAGCTACGCGCTCCTTCGTAAACAGTGGGGGTTGTGTGTGCGGGCGATGGTCACGGCGCTGGAGTACGACTACCTGCGCGAGCCGTCGGCAGCGTTTCTGCCGTTCCACGAGCGGATGCTGCGGGCTCGCCGCCGTCTCGGCTAGGGCCCGGGTCGGTTCCCGGCCCCCGAGGCTAGGCTTGCAGAGCGGCAGTGCTTGATTGCCGTCAGATCTTGCGAGGTTCAGATGGCGTGGCTTGTCACCGGAGGTGCCGGATACATCGGTTCCCACATCGTTCGTGCTTTCCTGAAAGAGGGCATCGAGGTGGTCGTCATCGACGACCTCTCCAGCGGGCACGCTGAATTCGTGCCTGCCGACGTGCCGTTTGTGCGCGGCACCCTCCTCGACCGCGAGCTGCTGATGCGCACCTTCGCCGAGCACACCGTGACCGGCGTCGTGCACGTCGCGGGCTACAAGTACGCCGGGGTCTCGGTGCAGCGCCCGCTGCACACCTACGAGCAGAACGTCACGGCCATGGCCACCCTGCTGGCGGTCATGCAGGAGTGCGAGGTCAAACGGATGGTGTTCTCCTCGAGCGCGGCCGTCTACGGCACCCCGCACACCGACCTGGTCACCGAGGAAACCCCGAAGAACCCCGAATCTCCCTACGGTGAGTCCAAACTGATCGGCGAATGGTTGCTGCGCGATCAGGCCGTCGCCGCCGGACTGCGCTACACGGCGCTGCGCTACTTCAACGTGGTCGGGTCCGGAGCGACGGACCTGCGCGACACCAGCCCGCACAACCTCTTCCCCCTCGTCTTCGACGCGCTGATGGAGAGCCGCATCCCGAGCATCAACGGCGACGACTACGCCACCGCCGACGGAACGTGCGTGCGGGACTACATCCACGTGGCAGACCTGGCCCTCTCGCACGTGGCCGCGGCCCGGCACCTGGACGCCGGCGAGCCGGTGCTGCCCGTCTACAACCTCGGCAGCGGCGACGGAGTGTCGGTGGGGCAGATCATGTCGACCGTGGCGGCCGTCACCGGCATCGACTTCGCTCCCGTGATCGGTCCGCGCCGCGCGGGCGACCCCGACCGGATCGTCGCCTCCGGCGAACTCGCGGCCCGCGATCTGGACTGGGCCATGCGCCACAGCCTGGAGGAGATGGTGCAAAGCGCCTGGGAATCGCGACAGGCGGCATCCGTCTCAGCGTTGTGACCAATCAAATCTCACCGATTTTCGCTCTTGGGCGAGTCGAAACCCTCCAACAAATATTGACGGTTTAGTATCAGCGACTTGACGGCAAGGAATTACACGGCTGTAATTAGGGCTGACGCGTAATTTTGGGCACATTTTGCAGTGGGGTGGATGACGATATGGCGCTATCAGAGTCTCGTGCCGGGGCACCGGAGGACTGGTTCATTGACCCGGTTCGTCTGGGTGTTCCCGGGGTTCGCAAGGAAGCGGGCGACGGCGATCTTCTGTCGTGGCAATCGGACTCGCTCTGCGCGCAGACCGATCCGGAGGCGTTCTTCCCCGAAAAGGGAGGGTCGACCCGCGATGCCAAGAAGATCTGCTCCTCGTGCGAGGTGAAAACCCAGTGCCTGCAATACGCGCTCGCCAACGACGAGCGGTTCGGAATCTGGGGCGGCCTGTCCGAGCGGGAACGGCGCAAACTGCGCAAGCGGGCCAGCTAGGCCTCAGACGGGCCGTAAAACGACGCACGGCATGCGAATCCGGACCCGACGCCGGCTGCGGCACCGGAGGCGAAGCAGTGTTTTTCAGGCTCGCCCCTCCCATTGCTCCTCATCGGGCCCGAACCAATCTAGGCTGTTCTCCATATGCATGCCAGAGTCACCGCCATCCTCGTTGCCCGTAACGGCGCCAAGCACCTCGAACGCACTATCGAGGCGCTGAGTCGCCAGACACGTCAACCCGACGTCGTGATCACGGTCGACTGCGGATCGACCGACACTACGGCCGCGCTTCTGGCTGCCTACGCACCGACTCACTTCATCTCAGCGGATGCCGGACTCAGCTTCGGCGAGGCCATCGCCACGGCCGAGAGGGTCATCGCGCCCGCCGAGTCTGATAGCGAAATGCTGTGGCTCCTCGCCCAGGACAGTGCGCCGGAACCCGACGCCCTGACGGCCCTGCTCGGCGAACTGGAGATTGCGCCATCCGTTGCCGTGGCCGGTCCCAAGGTCATGGACTGGGACGCCGGCGACTACATCCACGAATTCGGGCAGTCCCTGACGCCCGGCGGTGCGACCGTCACCCTGGTGGAGAGCGAACTCGACCAGGGCCAGCACGATGGAATGGGCGACGTGCTCGGTGTGAGCGCCGGCGGCATGCTGGTACGCCACCTCGTCTGGCAGCAGCTCGGCGGCTTCGACCCGGCCCTGCCGTCCGCGGACGACTCCCTCGATTTCTGTGTGCGCGTGCGGATGGCCGGCTACCGCGTCTCCGGCGTCGCCGCGGCTCAGGTGGCCTCAGCCGGAGACGGCGTTGCCGGCACCAGCGGCTCCTCCCGCGGCCGCGCGCGTCGCAAGCGCCTCCGTGCCATGCGCGCCGCGCAGCTGCACCGCCGGCTTGTCTACTCCCCGCGCTGGATGATCCCTCTGCACTGGCTGGCCCTGGTTCCCCTCGCGGTGCTGCGCTCGTTCGGGCAGTTGCTGCAGAAGGAACCCGGGGCGATTCTGGGTGAGTACTCCGCCGCGTTCGCCGCGGCTTTCAGCGGTCTGCGGGTGAGTGCTGCCCGGCGCCGCTTCGGTGCCACCCGCACCCTGGGCTGGGCATCGATCGCCTCGCTGCGCGTGCCCACCGTCGAGGTGCGCCGCCGCCAGGCGCTCCGCCGTGAGGCCAGCCTCACCAGCGTGAACGGCGAGGTGCCCGAAATCCGCTTCATCTCCGGTGGCGGCGCGTGGACCGTGTTGGCCGCCCTGGTGGCCGGCCTCATCGTCCTGGGCCCTCTGATCGGCGCCCGCACCCTCACCGGCGGCGGGCTGCTGCCACTGTCGGACACCCCCGCCGAACTCTGGGGGAGCATCGGCTACGGCTGGCGCGACATCGGCCTGGGCTTTGTCGGCGGCGCCGACCCATTCGCCACGGTGCTGGCGGTGCTGGGCTCGCTCACCTTCTGGGCGCCGTCCTTCTCGCTCGTCCTGCTCCACTTCCTCGCCCTGCCGCTGGCCGCCCTCGGCGCCTGGCTTGCCGCGACCCGCCTCTCCGAGCGCGCGTCCATTCGCGCCATCGCCGCCGTGCTCTGGATGCTGTCGCCCACCTTCCTCAGCGCCCTCGCTGCCGGGCGTCCGGCTGCGATCCTCGTGCACCTGCTGCTGCCGTGGCTGTTCTTCGCCGGGTTCATGGCCGCCCGCTCGTGGTCGGCGTCCGGCTCCGCGGCCCTGCTGTTCGCCGCCATCGTGGCTGCGGCGCCGTCGCTCGCGCCCGCGCTCCTGGTGGTCTGGCTGATCGCCATGCTGCTCAGTGGGCGCAGCGGTATGCGGTTCATCGGCATCCCTCTGGCGGCGCTCGCCCTCGCGGCACCTCTGATCTGGAATCAGGGACTGCGCGGCAACTGGCTGGCCCTGCTGGCGGACCCGGGCCTGCCTCTGCCCGCCCCCGACGTCTCGGTGTGGCAGCTGTTGCTCGGCTTCCCGTCCGGTGAGCTCGGCGGGTGGACCCCGCTGCTCGAGACGCTCGGGCTGCCCGGTGTCGACGCGTCCGTGCTCGTGCCGGTGCTCCTGATCCCGCTGGCCGTACTCGGCGCCCTTGCCCTCTTCCTGCCTGGGGCCCGCGGC
This sequence comes from Cryobacterium sp. TMT1-19, assembly GCF_004403055.1. Taxonomy (NCBI): domain Bacteria; kingdom Bacillati; phylum Actinomycetota; class Actinomycetes; order Micrococcales; family Microbacteriaceae; genus Cryobacterium; species Cryobacterium sp. TMT1-19. The sequence goes on along the minus strand of NZ_SOHB01000008.1, from coordinate 13,176 downwards.
GCGAGCTTCGCGCTGCTGACCGCCCTGCTCGGCGCGGGCACGGCCATCGCCGCCAGCCAGCTCTCCCTCTCCTCGGTCGGCGGCCAGTCGGTCGGCATCTGGGCCGGCGCCGGGCTCAGCCTGTACTGGCTCGGGCTGGTCGGCGCGGTCGTCTTCGCCCTGCGCGGCCTGCGGCGCTTCGCCATCGCCCCGGCGGTCACCGTGGTCGCCCTGCTCGTGATCGTGGTGGCGCCGCTGGTCGCAGCCCTGCCCCTCGGCACCAGTGTCGTGGCCGAAGGCATCGACCGCACCCAGCCCGCGTTCGTCAGCGCCGAGGCGCAGACGGATGCCCGGGTCGGCACCCTGCAGATCGTGCCGCAACCCGACGGCGGCATCCTCGCGACCATCGTGCGCGGTCCCGGCGCCACCCTGAACACCCAGTCCACCCTCAGCAGCACCGACGTGACCCTCAGCCCGCGGGAGGAGGAGCTGGCCACTTTGGCCGGAAACCTCGCCTCGCGCAGCGGGCTCGACGCCGCGGCCGGCCTGGCCGACTTCGGCATCCGTTTCGTGCTGCTTCGACCGGCCGCCGTCGCACCGGCCGGTCCCGGAAACACGGCGCCGGTCACCCCCGCGGCAGAAGAGACCGCCGGCCGCACCACGACCGCCCTCGACGGCAACGCCGCCCTGGCGCCGGTGGGAGACACGGTCTTCGGCCGGCTCTGGCAGCACGAGGTGACGGATGCCCCGGTCCCCACCGCGGCCAACGGCGCCATCCCGGCCAACGCCGGCGGCACCCTCGGTCTGGTGTTCCTCGTCATCGCCGTGCTCGTGGTCGGGGCCACCGTGCTCTTGTCGATCCCCACCGGTGCGGGGCCGGAGGCGGTGCGTCAGGCCAGCCGGGACGCCATCCGCAACACGGCAAAGGCCCGCACCAGGGAGAACAAGCGTATCGCCAAGGCGGCGGCCCGCAGGAAGCCCGCGCCCGGCTTCCGGCCCTCCGCCGAGCGCGCCGTCACGCCCGCGGCGGCGGGCGCCCTCGACACAGCCGCACCGGTCACGTCGACTGAAGCCGTCCCTGGAACGTCACCGGACGTCGGTTCCGGTACCGGACCCGATTCCGGACCTGATTCCGGACCTGACACGGAAATCGGCGCCCGTTCGGAGGAGCACGACCATGCCCAGTAAACGCGGAATCGCCCTGTTCGGGGCGCGGGCGGTGGCCGGATTGGTCGGTCTCGGCGTCGTCGTCGCATCCGTCGGCGCGGCAACCCTCGTCACCTGGCCCACGCTTGAGAAGGGGCCGTCGTCCATCATCGTGTCGCCGACTCCGAGCGAGCAGCAACGAGTCTGCCCGGGGCCGCTCCTCGTGCTGGCCGAGGATTCCAGCCAGGCACAGGCAGCCAGTTCTGTCGGAAGCGCTGCAGCCGTTTTCGGCGCCCATGCGGCGTCGGGCGAGCCGGGGTGGATCGAACCGCAGGTTACGTCCATCGCGGCCCCGGATAACGCGAACCCCGAATCGTTCGGCGCACCGCAGTTGCTGCGCGTTCCGACCCCGCCCGGGTCGGGGGCGGCACCGCTGGTCACGGGCAGCCAGTCCCAGATCGCGGGCGGCGAATCGCTCGGTGGCCTGGCCGTCGCGGGCTGCGGGGAGGCGGCCGGTGATAGCTGGCTCGTCGGCGGTTCCACCGACATCGGCCGCACCAGCCTCGTGCTGCTCAGCAACCCCACCACGGTCGTGGCCACCGTCGACCTGGCCGTGTTCGGCGAGACCGGTCAGGTGGATGCCCCCGGCTCCACTGGAATCCTCGTGCAGCCGGGCACCCAGCGGGTCGTTTCCCTCGCCGGACTGGCCCCCAACCTCCGCTCACCCGTGCTGCACGTGCAATCCAAGGGCGGCCAGGTGGCGGCCACGCTGCAGCAGAGCATCGTGCGCGGGCTGGAACCCGGCGGCGTCGACCTCCTCGGTCCCTCCAACGGCCCCGCCGAAGCCCTGGCGATCGCCGGCGTGATCGTCTCCAACGCGGCCGGATCGGATGCCCCCGACGAGGTCGGCGGCCTCAGTGACGACGTCACCTCGGTGCGGGTGCTTGTTCCCGGAACGGTGGCGGCGACGGTCCAGGTCGGTGTGACCGGTGCGACCGGCCAGGCGGCCGGGGCCTCGGTCCAGGTCGACATCCAGCCGGGGGTTGCCACCGAGGTGCCCCTGACCGGGCTCGTTCCCGGTACCTACTCGCTGGAACTGACCGCCAGCGAGCCGATCGTGGCCGCAGCGCAGAGTTCCGCGGCGGGTTCCGCAGGCCGCGACTTCGCCTGGTTCGCGTCGTCCGACGCCCTCGCCGACGAGTTCCTGGTGGCCGCCGCCGACGGCCCGTCCCCGCAACTCAACCTGGTCAACATGGGCACCGTCGACGCCACCTACACGGCCACCCCCGACAATGGCGCATCCAGCACAGTGGCGGTGCCGGCCGGCGGCTCGGCCACGATGCCGTTGGAGCAGTCGCAGCGCTACCTCGTGTCCGGCGGCACCTCGACCGTGGCTTCGGTGGCCTACGCGGGCGACGGGCTGCTCGCGGCATTCCCGCTGAGCCAGGCCGGGCCGCTGGCGGCCCCGATCCGGGTCTACCCCCGCTAACCGTCTTCCAACCTCTGGAGATCCCGTGATCGAGACCACCAGCACCACCAGCGCCGCCGACGTGGGCGTCGCCGTCATCGGCGGGTCCGGACTGTACCGGCTCTTCGACGCCGGCACCGAGACATCCGTCGACATCATCACGCCTTATGGCCCTCCCTCGGCGTCGATCACCATCGGACTGCGGGCCGGCCGGCGGGTCGCCTTCCTGGCCCGGCACGGCGGCGACCATTCGGTGGCGCCGCACCTGATCAACTATCGGGCCAACATCTGGGCGCTCGCGTCGCTGGGCGTGAAGGCCATCATCTCCTCGTCGGCCGTCGGCGGCGTCAGCCCCGCATACCCGCCGGGGATGCTGGTGGTGACCGACCAGTTCATCGACCGCACCTCGGGCCGTGCCGACACCTTCTACGACCAGGGCACGGTCGCGCACCTGGCCGCGGCCGACCCGTTCGATCCGGAGTTGCGCCGCCTCGCGATCGGCGCGCTCGCGGCGCTGGAGGAGAACTTCGCACCCACCGGCACCTGCGTCGTGATTCAGGGCCCGCGGTTCTCCACCCGGGCGGAATCGCTCTGGTTCCGCGCCGCGGGCGCGCACACCGTCAACATGACGCAGTACCCGGAGGTCGTCCTGGCCGCCGAACTCAACATGGGCACGGTCAATCTCTCCTTCGTCACCGACGCCGACGCAGGCCTGGCCCCGGTGCCCAACGTTCAAACCGACACCGCTCAGACCATCACACCTCAGGCCGAGGCCGACCCGGATACCGTTTCCGCCAGCCTGGTCTTCACGCGTCTCCGGGCCGCCCAGCCGAGGATCCTGGCCGCAATCGACGGCATCCTGCGTGCCCTGCCCGAGAATTTCGCCCCCCGCGAGCTGATCGCCCCCGAGCAGGTCGGCGTCGTGCTCGATCGTCGACCTGCACCTGCACCTGCCCCTGCCGCGCCGGCCGGAGCCGACGCGTGACCCGGCGCCTGCTCGTCACGGGTGGGGCCGGTTTCATCGGCGGCGCGATCGTCCGGGACGCGCTCGCCCGCGGCTGGCAGGTACGGGTGCTCGACTCCCTTCGCAGTGACGTGCACGGTGGACTCCCGGTGCTGCCGAACGGTGTTGACGTGATCGTCGGCGACGTGACCGACGCATCCGTCGTCGCGCTCGCTCTCCGCGACACGGATGCCGTCTGTCACCAGGCCGCGAAGGTCGGCCTCGGCGTGGACTTCGCCGACGCCCCCGACTATGTGCACAGCAACGAGGTCGGCACGTCCGTTCTGCTCGCGGCGATGACCGAGGCCGGGATCAACCGGTTCGTGCTGGCCTCCTCGATGGTGGTCTACGGGGAGGGAAGCTACCGCGGCCCGGAGGGGTTCACGCGTCCGGGACCGCGCCGCGAGGCCGATCTGCTGCGGGGCGTGTTCGACCCCGTCGATGAGGCCACCGGTGAGGCCCTCGAGCCACTGCTCATCTCCGAGGACGACCCGCTCGACCCGCGCAACGTCTACGCGAGCACCAAGCTGGGACAGGAATACCTCGCGTCGGCGTGGGCCCGCGTCACCGGAGGCCGGGCCGCGGCGCTCCGTTACCACAACGTCTACGGGCCGGGGATGCCGCAGAACACGCCCTACGCGGGTGTCGCGTCGCTGTTCCGCTCGGCCCTGGAACGCGGCGAGGCCCCACGGGTCTACGAAGACGGCGGCCAGCGTCGCGACTTCGTGCACGTCGCCGACGTCGCCTCGGCCAACCTCGCCGCGCTCGACTGGACCGCAGGCACCGAGCCGTCCACCTTCCGCCCCTTCAACGTGGGCAGCGGCGTCGTGCACACCATCGGCGAGATGGCCGCGGCCCTCAGCGTGGCCACCGACGGACCGACCCCCGTCGTCACCGGGCAATTCCGGCTCGGCGATGTGCGCCACATCACTGCCTCTTCGGGGCGACTCCGCCGCGAACTGGACTGGGCACCCAGCATTTCATTCGAGGAGGGCATGCGCGCTTTCGCGAACGCGCCCCTGCGCGCCGCCGTCACCCGGTAGCCCCGGTATGAACCAATTCGACGGAGATTTTCGTGTGAACCGGCTTTTTCGGCGCTTCTGGCGCCGATTCAGTCAAAATCTCCGTCGAATTCGTTCGGGGCGTCCGGCGCGGATCAGCGCGTAGCGATCGGATGCCGCGGCAACAGCACCTCGAACCGGCACCCGCCGGGCACGTTCAGCACCCGCACTTCGCCGTGGTGCGCCCGCACGATCCCCTGCACGATGGCCAGGCCGAGACCAGCGCCGCCGGTGCCCAACGGTTCGGCCACCGGGGTGCGCGGACCGCTCGCCCGCCAGCCGGTTTCGAAGACCCGGCTGAGGTCCTGCTCGGGGATGCCGCCAGCGGCATCCGTTACCGAGATCACGGCGTGGTCGGTGGCACCGGCACCCGATCCGGTGCTGGCCGTGACCGAGACCACGATCGAGCTGCCGGCCGGCGAATGCTGGATGGCGTTCATGACGAGGTTGCCGACCACCCGGGACAGTTCGCGCGGGTCCGCGAGGATGGTCAGCCCCTTCTCTCCGGCGAATCGCAGGTCGAGCGACTTGGCCTGGGCGATCGGCCAGAGTCCGGCGACGGTGTCGCTGATCAGGTCGTAGAGCGAGACCGGCTGCAGCCTCAGGCGCAGGGTGCCGGAGTGGATTTTCGACAGCTCGAACAGGTCGTCGACCATACCCGTGAGCCGGTCCACCTGCCCGCGCATCTGCGTGTAGTACCGTTCCGGGTCCTCGACCATGCCGTCCTCGAGGGCTTCGGCCATGGCACGGATGCCCGCGAGCGGCGTGCGCAGGTCATGGGAGATCCAGGCGATCAGCTCGTGCCGTGACTCCTCGATCTGATTCTCGCGGACACGGGATTCGGCGAGGTGTTCCCCGGTCGCGGCCAGCTCCCCGGCCAGCGCCGTGAACTCGTTGTTGCTGTGCCGGTCGGTCGCAGCGACCCGTTCGCCGGGCCCGATGCTGGCCGCGGCCGAGCGCAGGGAGCGGATGTCCCGGGCGAGCTGACGGTTGAGCACCGCGGCCATGGCCAGCGACACCAGGCCGGCGACACTGGCCACGGAGTAGAAGACCGTGAGGTCGTGCCGGGAGACGTATGTCTGCGAGGCGACCGCCGCCATCCCGCCGACGACCGACACCACCGTGGCAAGGGCGATCACCATCAGCTTCAGTACGAGGGAGGTGCGGGAGAGCAGGCGCAGGGTGAGCAGGCCGGCGCCGCCGACGACCACCGCGCAGGCCAGCGTGAACAGGGAGACCGTGAGGAGCACATCCGGTGTCATGACTGCCGCCCCGTGGGAGCCAGCGGAACCGGGTCGAACCGGTAGCCGACCCCCCAGACCGTGTTCAGCAGCCGGGGCTGCGCCGGGTCAGCCTCGATCTTCTCCCGCAGCCGGCGCACGTGCACCGTCACCGTGGACAGGTCGCCGAACTCCCAGCCCCAGACCGAACGAAGCAGGTCCTCCCGGCTGAGCACGGTGTGCGGACGCCTGATCAGGTGGGCCAGCAGGTCGAATTCCCGCGCGGTGAGCACCAGCGGCTCGCCGCGCAGCCGCACCTCGTGCGCCTGCGCGTCCAGGGCGAAGTCGCCGACCGAGACCAGCCCGGCCGGCACGGCGGGCGCGGTGCTCCGGCGCAGCACCGACTGCACCCGCAGCACGAGCTCGCGCGGGGAGAACGGTTTGGTCAGGTAGTCGTCGGCGCCGGCCTCGAGGCCGTCGATGCGGTCCTCCTCCTGGTTGAGGGCGGTCAACATGATCACCGGGATCTCCCAGTCCCCGCGGATGCGCCGACACACCTCGATTCCGTCCAGGAGTGGCAGCATCCGGTCGAGCACGACCAGGTCTGGCCGCAGCTGTTCGGCTTTCGCGAGCCCGTCCAAGCCGTCTGCCGCCTCGTCGACCACGAACCCGGACGCCCGCAGATACCGGCAGACGATCTCGGACACCGTCGGGTCGTCGTCGACGACGAGGATGCGGCGCTCGAGAGGCGGTAGCGGGCGCAAATCGCCCGGGGGCAGGGAAGAAGGCACGAAATCAGGATAGAGCGGCGGGCACCGGGTGTGCCGGGCCGGAGCAGGCGACACCGTTTCTTCCTCACTCCGTAATCTCTTTCGCCGTTTCGGCGGAGCCGGCCCCCATAGTGTCGAGTCATGACTGTGTTCCAGGTGGACCTCGTGCTGCCATGCCTGAACGAAGCCGACGCCCTGCCCTGGGTGCTGTCGCGGCTCCCGGAGGGATATCGGGCCATCGTCGTCGACAACGGCTCGACCGACGGATCGGCCGAGATCGCCGCCATGGCCGGCGCCCAGGTCGTGCACGAGGCGCGCCGCGGCTTCGGCGCCGCCGCTCACGCGGGCCTCCTGGCGGCCACCGCGCCGATTGTCGCCTTCTGCGACGCCGACGCGTCGATGGACCCGGCCGAACTGCCGCTCCTGGTCGATCCCGTGCGGGCCGGATCCGCCGACCTGGTGCTCGGCCGCCGCCGGCCCGCGACCGCCAAATCCTGGCCGCTGCACGCGCGCCTCGCCAATTCCAGTCTGTCCTGGCGTCTGCGCCGAATAACAGGGGTGAACATCCATGACCTCGGCCCCATGCGCGCCGCGCTCCGCGAATCCGTGCTGGACCTCAATCTCCAGGACCGCCGCAGCGGGTATCCGCTGGAGATGTTCTTGAAGGCGGCGTCGGCGAACTGGCGCATTCTCGAGGTTGACACGACGTATTCGCCCAGGGTCGGCCGCAGCAAGGTGACCGGAACCGTGCGCGGCACCCTGACCGCGGTCAATGACATGTCCGCCCTCCTCCGGGAGACGCGCCGATGACGACCATCGTCGTGATCGCCAAGGAATGCCTTCCCGGTCGGGTGAAGACCCGGCTGCACCCGCCGCTGAGCCTCGAACAGGCCGCCGATCTGGCGGCGGCCAGCCTCGACGACACTCTCGCCGCGGTCGCCGCCCTGCCCGCGACCCGCCGCATCCTGGCCTTCGACGGTGTGATTGCGCCGAACGCAGCCGCCGGCTACGAGATCCTGCCACAGGTGGAGGGCACCCTCGACCTGCGGCTCGCGGCCGTGTTCGACGCCTGCGAGGGTCCCATGCTGCTGGTCGGCATGGACACCCCGCAGGTCACCTCCGCCCTGCTTGAACCCGTCTTCACCGACTGGACCGATGACGTGGATGCCTGGTTCGGCTTCGCGAACGACGGCGGATTCTGGGCGCTCGCCCTGAACGACCCGACCGGCGACCTGATCCGCGGCGTGCCGATGTCCCGGGACGATACTGGCGCTGTGCAGCTGAAACGGCTGACGGATGCCGGGTTGCGCGTGAACCTGTTGCCTACCCTCACCGATGTGGACACCATCGAAGACGCCCACCGGGTGGCGGGGATCGCGCCCACCGGCAGATTCGCCGCGGCCCTGGCCGCCATGATGCCGCCGAGCCCGACGGACAATTTCCGATGACGCTGCTGGCCGCACAACTCGAGGGGGAGTGGGCCGAACCGACCACCTTCGGTGCCGGCGGCGCGGAGCCCTATGCCGCCGCGCTAAGGAACGCCGACAACGTGCTCTACCTGCGCCGGATATCCTCCGGCGAGCACGCCACCATCGACGCCGGCCGGTGGAGCGCCGACGCCGACGACACCGACCTCTGCCTGCTCGACGGGATCACCGGCCCGGTGCTCGACATCGGCTGCGGCCCCGGCCGCATGGTGCGGGCCGCCATGGGGCTGGGGCTGACCGCGCTCGGCCTCGACGTGTCGGCGACCGCCGTGCGCATGGCCGCAGACGCCGGCCTCGACGTGTTGCAGGGCAGCGTCTTCGACCCTCTGCCGCTGGAGGGTGGCTGGGCGGCCGCGCTGCTCGTCGACGGCAACATCGGAATCGGCGGCGACGCATCTGTTCTGCTCACGCGCTGCGCCGACCTGCTGGCGCCGGACGGCGTTCTCCTGGTCGAACTCAGCCACGACCCGGCCCGGGACGACAGCTACCTCGGCACCATCGAGGATTCAACCGGGAGCCGCAGCGCCGTGTTCCCCTGGGCGGAAATCGGCATTAACGGCCTCCGCGATCGTGCCGGAGCGACCGGTCTGGTCGTGACTCAGGACTGGCGGCTGGACGGCCGCTGGTTCGCGCGCCTGCTGCGAGCGTAGAGCACGACCGACCAGACCGTCGCGACCAGGGCGACGGCCACCCAGAACAGAGCGAGGTTCCGACCGTAGTCGAGCGGAAGGATGCTCGGATTGTTCGAGGTGAGAGACCGGGCGACGATCGCGGGCACCACGATCAGCGTCATGATCGAGCCGACCACGATGGCGGCCTGCACGACCAGCACGATCGTGCCCGTGACGCGGCGCCCCGCGCGGCGCAGCAGAAGGCCGCAGAAGAAGACCAGGGGCGCCAGCACGGCGTCGTGCAGCACGATCGCCGCGCCGATCCAGAGCGCCACCCCGGGCAATCGGGTGATCCGCACTGTGTCGAACAGAACGTAGAGGCCGAAGAGGAGCCCGGACGTGCCGAGCAGAATCAGCGTGGTGCGGGCTGCGCGCATCCGTCGGTCGCCGGCGTGGGGGAGCGCGGTGGTCCCGCGTGCTGTTGTCATACCTGCGGTGTTCATGCGGTGATCGCCTCGATCCGGCTCAGCCATTTGGTTTGCAGCACTCCGGGCCGTCCCGGGGCGATCATGCGTGCCGGGTAACCGTGCTGCAGGTCGAGCGTCTCGCCGTTCAGCTCGAGCGCCACCAGGGTCAGCGGGTCCCGCACGTATTCCGGTCCCATCTCGGTCTTCTTGAAGCTGCCGCGCTCTTCGAGACTGATCAGGCGAAAGGATGCGCCGGTGTCGGCGCCGACCAGGTCGGCCAGTTCCGACAGGCGAACCCCGCGCCAGAGCGCCAGTTGGCTCCAGCCCTCGACGCAGGCGATCGGCAGTTCCACCTCGGTCTGCGGCAGGGCCTCGAGCTCGGCGCGGCTGAAGCTGCGCTCCACGCCACCGGCAGCGAGGGTGAGCACCCAGCCGGCGGCGACGGCCGACGCGGTGACCTTTGCCTCCTCGGCCGTGCGGTTCACCGGGAGGCCCTGCGGGCCGACGCCCTTCTTGCGCGGACCGAACACGTTCACCGCGTCCAGAGGCGCAAAGGTCTGGCCGGCGGTCAGCCCCACCACGGCGGCGCAGGCGATTCCGACGGTGGTGAGGAAGCCCCGGCGACTCACGGTCGTCGTCTCGCTCACGGTCTTCGTCTCGCTCACGAACGAGGGCGTGGCGTCGATCCAGGCGATCAACCGGCCCGTCACACCGGACGGACGTCCGCTGCCCCAGAGCCGCACCGCCTCGACGTCGGCCGGTGACTCAACGTCGCTCGCGGCATCCGTTGCCTCGTGCTCGGCAGCGGCGCGCCCGTTCCAGAACCGTGTGATGATCGGCAGCTTGATGCCGATGTGCAGTACCAGCAGTCCCACCAACACCCAGCCGAGGGCGTAGTGCACCTCGCGGAAGGGAAAGGGCCACGGGTACCACTGGTAGGTGTTGATCAGGCCGATGGTGATCTGCACCAGGGATGCGCCCACGAAGAGGGCGATCGACGCGCGTTCGAGCAGGTGTAGGAACGATTTCACCGGCGGCCACTGGAACAGGTCGGGGAAGACGATGTAGAGCTTGGCCAGCAGCAGCGGGAAGCATGCGATGCCGGCCACGATGTGCGTGCCCTGGGTGATCTGGTAGAGCGACGCGGGCCGGGTCGGGAACCGCATCCACGGCAGCGGCTCCTGCAGGAAATGGCTGTACAGGCCGGTGCCGAAGCAGACGATGAACGCGGCGCCGAGCAGCCGGCCGATCACGACCGCCAGCCGGGGATTGCGCACCGGGGAGGCCAGCGCGCGCTGGGCCTCGTACATCATTCGTCTCATGGTTCCATTGCATCATCCGGGGTGCCCGGAGAGGCGGCGCAATCCTTACGGTCCGGTGACGCGCACCGGGACGGTTGGGCCCGAATGCCCGGGTTCCGTCAGGATGGCAGGGTGCGTATCGCCGTTGTCTCCCTCCTCCTTGCCGCCAGTGCGGCCCTGACGGCCTTCAGCGTGCTCGCGTATGACCTGTTCAAGCCGGGACGCGACACGGTCCCTCTGGTCATCTGCACCAGCGGGCTGTGGCTGCTTTTCGCGCTCGCCGTGGTCCTACTGCGCGGGGTGCGGGGCCGGGCCGTGGTCGTGCTGATCCTGGCGGGTTCGGTCGGGATCGGGGCCGCGGCCATGGTCGGTCCGCCGAACACGAGCACGGACTCCGCGCGCTACGCCTGGGACGGCATCGTCGCCACCGCGGGCATTTCGCCGTATGCCTACACGCCGGCCGACGATCGGCTCGACGCCCTGCGCCCCGACTGGTTGTTTCCGGCTCCGGAGCTGACCGCGGCCGGCGATCTCGTGTGCGTCGGCGAACGCATCCAGACGGCGCTGAAAAGTGAGTCCGACGAGATTCTCTGTTCGGCACTGAACCGCACCGGAGTGCCCACGATCTATCCGCCGGCCGCCGAGATCTTCTTCGCCGGCGTCCGGGCGGTCACCGGGCCGGATGCGGAGTACTGGCCCCTGCAACTGACGGGCCTCCTGCTCAGCGTCGGCACCACGGTGATGCTGCTGGTCGGGATGCGCCGCCGCGGCATCGACCAGCGGTTCGCCGCGCTTTGGGCCTGGTGTCCGCTCGTGGCCACGGAAGCGGTCACGAATTCCCACATCGACATGCTCGGCGTCGTCTTCACGTTGAGCGCGGTGTTCCTGGTCACCGGCCGGCGCTGTTGGAGCGGTGGGATCGCGCTCGGCGCGGCGATCGCGACCAAGCTGATTCCCGTGCTCGCGGCCCCTGCCATGCTGCGGCGCCAGGGGTGGAAGGTCGCCGTGGCCGCCGTGGCCACCTTCCTGCTGCTGTACGTGCCGTATGTGCTGACCACCGGTATCGGGGTGCTCGGCTATCTGCCCGGCTACCTCTCCGAGGAAGGGTACGAGGACGGCACCCGCTTCGCCCTGCTCTCGCTGGTCGCCCCGGGCGGCTCGGCCGTCATCGTTGCCGGTGTGCTGCTTTTCGTCATCGCCGTGCTCGTGATCTGGAAGACGGACCCCGACCAGCCCTGGCTGGGCCAACTTGTCATGATCGGCAGTGCGCTGCTCATTCTGAGCCCGCGGTACTCCTGGTATGCCCTGCTGCTGCTGCCGTTCATCGCCCTCAGCGGCCGCTGGGAATGGCTTCTGGTGCCGATGGCCCTCACCCTCCGCTTGCTGGTCCCGTCGATTCCGCTTACCCGGGTGGCCATCGCCACGGCTATCGTCGTCATCGTCGTCATGTCGATCCACCGCGCCCGCCCCGAGGTGGCACGACGCCTGTTCCGCCCGATCAGAACGGCGCCGGCACGTCCGACTCCGGCTGCCGCGCCTTCTTCACCTTCTACTCTTCCGCCTTCTCCTTCTTCTCCGGCTTCTCCTTCTTCTCCGGCTTCTCCTCCTTCTCCGGCTTCTCCTCCTTCTCCGCCGGATGCCTCGCCGGGCGGATGATCGTGGCCGGTTCGCTGAGGAGGATGCGCCCGGTCGGTGACGTCTTCTTCAGCGTCCCGTCGGGCAGGTGCACGGAGCTCCCCCGAGTCGCGTTCCGGGCCGTGATCTCGGAAGACCGGCGGGCTCCACTGACCTGCGCGGCGAATCGGGCGTCGACTCGGGCGGACTCCGCCTGCGTCGCCTGAATCGCTTGAATCGCCTCGAAGTGTCGCCCCGGGCCTCGCACTTCTCGCCATAAGTCGGCTTCATGAGGGAGACGCTACGGGTATCCACTGACATTCCATGCCGCAGGTCGGCACCAGTCATCGCTCTGTGGATAACCCGATGAAACCCATATTGTGAAGGAGGAGAGGGGCCACGGCGCAATCCGTTTAACTGTCCGCCGCGGGCATCGGTCACACGGCCCTCACCTCGCATCCGCCGTGTGAAGTAAACGNTATCCGTGGGTGTTTCGGAGCGCCTTAACGGCCGCACGCCGCTTCCTGTCTAGGTTTCTGACTGTCAAAGGAAAGAAACTTTATAGGCGGGAAAACGGCGTGCGGTCTCTAACAATATGGCGGACTTTGCTCGGTGTCGACAAGACAGTGGTCGAGGACGTTGATCTCGACCTGGTAGCGGGCGTTTTTGTTGCGTCGGTGCGACTGACCAGGTCGATGCGGAACCGGTGTGGGAGCTGCCAGAAGCGCTGCCCGCGCTACGACGACGGAGCAGGCCGCCGCCGGTGGCGGGGATTGGATTTCGGCTCGACCCGGGTCTTTCTGGAGGCGGATGCCCCGCGGGTGTCGTGCCGGGAGCACGGTGTGATCGTGGCTGCGGTGCCATGGGCGCGGCATCAGGCCGGCCACACCCGCCACTTCGATTCATATGTCGCGTGGCTGGCCACGCAAACCTCGAAAACCGCGGCAACCCAGTTGATGCGAATCGCATGGCGGACGGTCGGGGCGATCATCACCCGGGTTTGGGCTGACACGGAAGAGCTCCATGATCCCTTCGCCGGGCTCACCCGG
>NZ_SOHB01000017.1:0-117611 GCF_004403055.1 Cryobacterium sp. TMT1-19 | reverse complement strand
CCCCCCCCCCCCCCCCCCCCCCCCCCCCCCGCGGCGCGGGGCACCTCTGGGAGCGGTCGTGGCCAACTCAGGAGAACCAGCCGGGCCGTGCCGGGCATCCGCACCTATGCCGCACTGATCCGCGGCGGCCGTCTACTGCGGGCGACGAATGTCCTGAGTTAGCCACACACACGGGTCCGGCCAAGCCGCCCCGCGGCGCACGCTCTACCTGCGCCCACCTCCACACCGTGCGCCCGCCTCCACACCCTGCGCCACGAACCACCCCACCCCGTGGGAGGGCACACCTGCACCAACGACAGTTGGCCACCCCTCAAGGTGACTTCCATGTGGTAAGCGGGAGTGAATGTCTTCATTCCGGTCGAAAGTGCCCGGTAGAGCCACCACTCTCGACCGGAAAGGGGACACTCTCCGCGACCCGGTATGAGACCGCCGGACTTGATTCAGAATCAACCAAAATGGCCTCCCATACGGGTGGTCATTTGGCGTTGAGTTACTGTTGAAAGGTCTGTCGAAATGACAGGTCAAATTACACAGGAGACACAGTGAGCCCTTCAGGAACGCACGATAACGAATCACGCGACGGCGGACGAGACGATCGTCGTTCCAACGGGGGTTACGAGGGCCGGTCCGAGCGTCCGAAGCGTGACGGTGAGCGTCCCCCTTATCGCGGTAATTCCGAGCGTCCGAAGCAGGGAGGCGAGCGTCCTCCCTACCGCGGGAACTCCGATCGTCCCTCCACGGGCGGTTACCGTGCAAATTCCGAGCGTTCGTCCAACGGTGACGAGCGTCCTCCGTACCGTGGCAATACCGAGCGTCCGCAGCGTGATGGTGAGCGTCCTCCCTCTCGCGGCAACTCCGACCGCCCGGCCACGGGTGGTTACCGTGGCAACACTGACCGTCCCCAGCGTGATGGTGAACGTCCCCCTTATCGTGGCAACTCTGACCGCCCGCAACAGGGCGAGCGTCCTCCCTACCGTGGCAATTCGGACCGTCCCTCTACCGGTGGCTACCGGGGCAACTCTGAACGCCCGCAGGGTGGCGAGCGTCCTCCTTACCGTGGCAACACTGACCGTCCCCAGCGTGATGGTGAACGTCCCCCTTATCGTGGCAACTCTGACCGCCCGCAACAGGGCGAGCGTCCTCCCTACCGTGGCAATTCGGACCGTCCCTCTACCGGTGGCTACCGTGGCAACTCCGAACGCCCGCAGGGTGGCGAGCGTCCTCCGTACCGGGGCAACTCTGATCGTCCGCAGCAGGGTGGCGAGCGTCCCCCGTACCGGGGCAACTCCGACCGTCCCTCCGGCGGCGGGGAGCGCAAGCCCTGGGCCAAGGACGGCGCCCGTCCAGAGCGCAGCGATCGCCCGCAGCAGGGTGGCGAGAAGCCCTGGACCCAGCGCGGCGGTTCGCCGAACCGTGCCGGAGCTCCGCGCGGAGACGCCGGTAAGAAGCTGTGGACACGTGACGGTGCCCCGGCCCGCGGTGACCGCGATGCCCGTGTCGTCGAAGAGGAGATGACCGAAGAGCAGCGCATGCAGCGCGAGCTTCGTTCGGTGCGCCCGCGCCACGACGACCCCGAGCTGCCCGACGACATCACGTCGCAGGACCTCGACCGGATCGCCCGCAACGAGCTCAAGACCCTCAGCAAGGACAACGCCGAGGCCGTCGGCCGCCACTTGGCCATGGCCGCCCGCGTCATCGACGAAGACCCCGAGCTGGCTCACCGCCACGTCCTGTCGGCTGCCCGTCGTGCCGGCCGGATCGCCGTGGTGCGCGAGAGCCTCGCGATCACCGCCTACGCCACGGGCGACTTCGCCCTGGCGCTGCGGGAACTGCGCACCTATCGCCGCATCTCCGGTTCCAACGATCAGCTTGCGCTGATGGTGGACAGTGAGCGCGGCGTGGGCCGCCCGGACCGGGCGCTCGAGCTGGGACGCTCCGTCGAGCGCGCCTCGCTGCCGGCATCCGTTCAGGTTGCCCTGGCGATCGCCATGTCCGGGGCGCGTCTGGACCTCGGCGAGACCGAGGCCGCGCTCAGCGAGCTCGAGATCCCGCAGCTGGACCCGAAGACCGCGTTCTCCTACAGCGCCGAGCTGTTCGCCGCCTACGCCGAGGTTCTCGGTGAGCTGGGCCGCGACGACGAGGCCGAACTGTGGAACGAGCGGGCCGAACGGGCCGACGCTGCCGTGTCCGGCGTGACCGATTTCGACGAGACCATGGAGATCCTCGAGATCGACGAGGAGGAGTCCGACGAGGAAGAGTCCGAAGACACCGACACCGACACCGACGACTCCACCGACGACGACGACGCGACGGACGTCTCCGACGAAGAGTCCGCGGATGACGCCGACGACTCCACCGACGAGGCGGAGCACGATGCTCAGGCGTCGCCGCGTGCCTGAGCCGGTCACCCCGCTCACCGGCGTCGACGTGGTTCTGGCAGACCTGGACGGCGTGGTCTACGCCGGTCCAGCGGCCATCCCGTTCGCGGTCGAGAGCCTGAACCGTGCGGCGGAAACCGTGCGGGTCGGCTACCTCACCAACAACGCGTCCCGCACCGACCAGTCCGTGGCGGACCACCTCTCCGATCTGGGCCTGCACACGGTGGCGACGGATGTCGTGACCTCACCGCAGGCCGCCGTGCGTCTGCTCGCGGATGAGGTGCCGGCCGGCTCGCGCATCCTCGTGATCGGCGGCGAAGGTCTTCTGACCGAGGTTGAAAAGGGTGGCTTCGTCGTCACCCGCTCGGCGGATGACGCTCCGGCCGCCGTGATCCAGGGCTTCTCGCCCGACCTCGGCTGGAAAGACCTGGCCGAGGCCGCGTTCGCCCTGCACCCGAACGAGGATGGCGTGGAGATCCCGTGGATCGCCACGAACACCGACTGGACCATCCCGGTGGCCCGGGGGATCGCGCCCGGCAACGGCACCCTCGTCTCCGCCGTGCACAGCGCCGTCGGTCGCCTGCCGATCGTGGCCGGCAAGCCCGAGGTGGCCATCTTCACCGAGGCCGTCACCCGCTTCGAGGCGCAGGCGCCCCTGTTCATCGGCGACCGCCTCGACACCGACATCCTCGGCGCGAACCGGGCCGGCATTCCGGCCGCGCTGGTGCTCACCGGCATCGACAAGGCCAAGCAGACCCTGGCCGCCGACGCCAAGTCGCGGCCGACGTATATCCTCGACGACCTGCGCCAGCTGCACGAGCCCTACCCGCAGACGGTGTTCTCCAAGGACGGATCCTCCGCCACGGTGAACGGGGCGACGGTGCGCATTGTCGGCGCCGACGTCACGATCGTGGCCGAGGGTGACGGGGCGATCAACCTGCTTCGCGCCGCCTGCGCCGTGATCTGGGCATCCGGTCGGCCCATCTACGGGCTCACTGTTCCGGAGCGACTGTATCTCGGACGGTAACGTGGAGAGGGTGAATCAGCCCCACGTGACGACGGACGACGTAACCCAGGATCTTCCCGCGCGGCTCGCCGCGATCGAAGACCGGCCCCTCGAGGAGCGCGCCGCCGCGTACGTTCAGGAGCACGACGGGCTGCGGGGCCACCTCGAAGGTGGAGACGTTCCCCGGGCGAGCCACCCATGACCGACGTCGACGGAACCCCGATGGGCACCCCCGATGATGACGCCCCCGACACCAGTGCCAGCGACCCCAGCGACCCCGGCGTTGCCGGCGAGCGGATGCCCGACCAGCGCCTCGACTCGGCCGTCGCCGAGCGCGGTCTGGCCCGGTCCCGCACCGTCGCCGCGCAGCTGATCGTGGGCGGACTGGTCACGGTCGACGGCACGCCCGTCGTCAAGGCATCCGCCAAGGTGCGGGACACCCAGCTGATCGAGGTGGCGGCCACCGACCACTACGTCAGCCGCGGCGCCCACAAGCTCATCGCCGCCCTCGACGCCTTCGCGGTTCCGGCCCTGGGCCGCACGGTGCTCGACGCCGGAGTGTCCACGGGCGGCTTCAGCCAGGTGCTGCTCGAACGCGGCGCCGGCCAGGTCATCGGGGTGGATGTGGGGCACGGGCAACTGGCCCCCCAGCTGGCGACCGAGCCGCGACTCGTGCTGGTCGAGGGGTTCAACCTGCGCTACGCCACGGCCGAGAAGATCGCGGCCGCCTCCGGGGTGCCGCAGCGGGTGGACCTGGTCGTGGGAGACCTGTCATTCATCTCCCTGACCACCGTGCTTCCGGCCCTGGTGGCGTCCGCCGCCGACGGTGCCGACTTCGTGCTGCTGATCAAGCCGCAATTCGAGGTCGGCAAGGGCAGCATCCGCGAGGGCGTCGTGCACGATCCGGGCCTCCGCGCCGACGCGATTGCCGGTGTGCTCTGGGCGGCGTGGGACCTCGGCCTCAAGACGAACGGTTTGATCGCCTCGCCCATCGCCGGCGGCGCCGGAAATCGCGAGTACCTGTGCTGGCTGTCGAGCGCGGTCGGCAGCAATCCGACAGAATGGATCGAACGCACAACGGCGCTGGTGGGAGTGACTAAATGAGTGCAGCACCACGCAACATCCTCGTCGTCGCGCACACCGGCCGCACGGATTCCCTCGAGGCCGCCGTCACCGTCTGCCAGCAGCTGCTGGCCGCCGGAGCCGTGCCGGTGCTGGCCCGCAACGAGCGCGCCGACCTGCTCGCGCACTGCCCGGACCTCGACGACCAGATCGCGATCCTGCACGAGTGCGTCGCGACCACCGAACTCGAACTCGTGATCGTGCTCGGCGGAGACGGCACCATCCTGCGTGCCGCCGAAGTCGTGCGCGGCTGTTCGGCCCCATTGCTCGGCATCAACCTGGGCCACGTAGGTTTCCTCGCCGAGAGCGAGCGCGACGACCTCGGTGAGGCCGTGCGCCGGGCCCTGCTGCGCGACTACCTGGTCGAGGAACGCATGGCCCTCGCCGTTCGGGTCAAGCTCGGCGATGAGGTGATCTACGAGACCTGGGCGTTGAACGAGGCCACAGTCGAGAAATCCAGCCGTGAACGGATGCTCGAGGTCGTCATCGAGGTCGACGGCCGCCCGCTCTCCTCCTTCGGTTGCGACGGCGTGGTCATGTCCACGCCCACGGGCTCCACCGCCTACGCCTTCTCGGGCGGTGGCCCGATCGTCTGGCCGACGCTCGACGCGCTGCTGCTGGTGCCGCTCAGCGCTCACGCCCTCTTCGCCCGCCCGCTCGTCGTGGGCCCGGACTCGTCGCTCGCCGTGGAGGTGCTCGCCCGCACCGGCGGGGCCGCGGTGCTCTCCGCCGACGGTCGCCGCGTGCACGACCTGCCGCCGGGCTCCCGTGTGATCGTGCGCCGTTCACCGATTCCCGTTCGGCTGGCCCGCCTGCACAGCGGCCCGTTCACCGACCGACTGGTCAACAAATTCAACCTGCCCGTCACGGGCTGGAGAGGCCCGGTCGGCCGTGAATAGGCGTTCCGCATGATCGAGGAGCTCGTCATCCGTGACCTCGGTGTCATTGCCGAGGCCACCCTGCCGCTCGGCCCCGGCTTTACCGCCGTGACGGGCGAGACCGGCGCCGGCAAAACCATGGTCGTCACCGCGCTCGGCCTGCTGCTCGGCCAGCGTGCCGATCCCGGTCTCGTGCGCCAGGGCCAGTCGCAGAGCTGGGTGGAGGGCCGCTGGCTGATCCCCGCCGACGGCACCGTCGCGACCCGCGTGCGGGACGCCGGGGGAGACCTCGACGGCCCCGAACTCATCCTCAGCCGCTCGGTGTCCGCGGAGGGACGCAGCCGGGCCGTGGTCGGCGGGCGCAGCGCCCCCGCCGGCGTGCTCAGCGACCTCGGCGGCGACCTCGTGGTCGTGCACGGCCAGTCCGACCAGGTGCGTCTGCGTTCGGCCGTCGCCCAGGCTGCAGCCCTGGACCGCTTCGCCGGGCCGACGCTCGCCGACACCCTCGACCTGTTCCAGAGGGCCTACTACCGCTGGCAGGGCCTCCAGGGTGAGCTCGACCGACTCGTCGACGAGCAGGACCAGCGCGCCCGCGAGGCCGACACGCTGCGCGCCGCCATCGACGAGATCGAACTCGCCGCCCCGCAGCGCGGCGAAGACGAGTCGCTCAGCGAACGCGCCGAACGCCTCGGCAACCTCGAGGAGCTGCGCATCGCGGCCGCCCAGGCCCGGGAGTTGCTCTCGGCCGAGGAGAACCCCGACGAGATGCCCGACGCCGTCGCCCTGCTCGAGTCCGCCCGGCGCCAGCTCGAACGGGCCGGGGAGCACGACCCAGCCCTGCCGCCCTTGGCCGAGGCACTCGCGAACGCCGGCTTCCTGGTTGCCGACATCGCCGCGCAGCTCTCCAGCTACCTGGCCGGCCTCGACGCCGATGGCGCCCGCGAACTCGAGGTCGTGCAGGAGCGCCGCTCGGAGCTCACCGGCCTGGCCCGCAAGTACGCGGGCGGCCTTGACGAGGCCATCGACTTTCTCGACACCGGCAGTGCCCGTCTGCTCGAACTCGACAGCGACTCCGACCGCATCGACACGCTCCGCACCGAAACGGATGCCGCACGCCAGTCGACTGACGGCCTCGCCGACCAGCTCACCGGCATCCGTCGCGCTGCCGCAAAGGCCCTGGGTGCGGCCGTCACAGCCGAACTGGCCGCCCTGGCCATGCCGAACGCGTCGCTGCTGGTCGAGGTCGACGGCCGGGCCGAGATCACCGCCACCGGACGCGACCTCGTGAAGATTCTCCTGCGCCCGCACGCGGGGGCGGAGCCACGGTCGCTGGCGCGCGGGGCCTCCGGTGGCGAACTGTCCCGGGTGATGCTTGCGATCGAGGTCGTCATCAACGCGACCGACCCGGTGCCGACCTTCGTCTTCGACGAGGTCGACGCCGGCGTGGGCGGCGCCGCGGCGATCGAGA
Organism: Cryobacterium sp. TMT1-19; assembly: GCF_004403055.1. Lineage (NCBI taxonomy): Bacteria > Bacillati > Actinomycetota > Actinomycetes > Micrococcales > Microbacteriaceae > Cryobacterium > Cryobacterium sp. TMT1-19. The sequence goes on along the minus strand of NZ_SOHB01000017.1, from coordinate 110,759 downwards.
TCGGCCGCCGGCTGGCCCGGCTCGCCGAAACCGCCCAGGTGATCGTGGTCACCCACCTTGCCCAGGTGGCCGCGTTCGCCGGCAACCACCTCAGCGTCGTCAAGGACAGCGACGGCTCCGTCACCGCCAGCAGCGTGCGCCAGCTACACGGCGACGAGCGTGCCGCCGAAATGGCCCGCCTGCTCTCCGGCCTGCCCGATTCCGCGAGCGGACTCGAACATGCCCGGGAGCTCATGAACCTCGCCCGCGCCAACCGATAGGTCAGCCCTCAATGCTAGAGTCGAAGCCCGTGGTGGAAAATAAAAGCACGGACGAATCAGTACGCAACGACACGACACGACACATCTTTGTGACCGGTGGTGTCGTTTCTTCTTTGGGCAAGGGCCTGACGGCGGCAAGCCTCGGCAATCTCCTCACGGCCAGCGGACTCCGCGTGGTCATGCAGAAGCTCGACCCCTATCTCAACGTGGACCCCGGCACGATGAACCCGTTCCAGCACGGCGAGGTCTTCGTGACCGACGACGGTGCTGAGACCGACCTGGACATCGGACACTACGAACGGTTCCTCGACATCAACCTCAACCAGGCCGCGAACGTCACGACCGGTCAGGTCTACTCGCAGGTGATCGCCAAGGAACGCCGCGGCGAGTACCTCGGCGACACCGTGCAGGTCATCCCGCACATCACCGACGAGATCAAGCGCCGCATGCGCCTGCAGGCCAGCGACGAGCTGCGCCCCGACGTGATCATCTCCGAGATCGGCGGCACGGTCGGCGACATCGAGTCCCAGCCGTTCCTCGAGGCGGCACGCCAGGTGCGCCACGAACTCGGCCGCAACAACGTCTTCTTCGTGCACGTCTCGCTGGTGCCGTTCCTCGGCGCCGCAGGGGAGCAGAAGACCAAGCCCACCCAGCACTCCGTCGCCGCCCTGCGTTCCATCGGCATCCAGCCGGATGCGCTCGTGCTGCGCAGCGACCGGCCCGTCTCCGACTCGAACAAGCGCAAGATCGCGCTGATGTGCGACGTCGACGAAGACGCCGTGGTCAACGCGGTCGACGTGCCGAGCATCTACGAGATCCCCACCATGCTGCACGATCAGGGCCTGGACAAGTACATCACCGACCGCCTCGGCCTGCCCGTCACCAGCGTCGACTGGACCGGTTGGCAGAAGGTGCTCGACGCCGTGCGCGAGCCCCAGCACACCGTCACCATCGGGCTGGTCGGCAAGTACATCGACCTGCCCGACGCCTACCTGTCGGTCACCGAAGCGCTGCGCGCCGGCGGATTCGCCAACCAGACCAGGGTCCAAGTCACCTGGATCGCCTCCGACGACTGCGAGACCGAGGAGGGCGCGAACCGCCTGCTCGGCGAGCTCGACGGCATCTGCGTTCCCGGCGGCTTCGGCGTGCGCGGCATCGAGGGCAAGCTCGGCGCCCTCAAGTTCGCCCGCGAGAACGGCGTCCCCGTGCTGGGCCTCTGCCTTGGCCTGCAGTGCATGGTCATCGAATACGCCCGCAACAAGGCCGGCCTCACCGGCGCATCCTCCTCGGAGTTCGACGAGGACACCGAGTTCCCGGTGGTCGCGACCATGGAAGAGCAGGTCGAGATCATCGCGGGCGGCGACCTGGGTGGCACCATGCGCCTGGGTCTCTACCCGGCCGTTCTGGCCGAGGGATCCATCGTGGCCGAGCTCTACGGTGCCTCCGAGGCGTCCGAACGTCACCGCCACCGCTACGAGGTCAACAACGCGTTCCGCTCTCAGATCGCGGATGCCGGCCTGTGGTTCTCGGGTACCTCACCCGACCGCCACCTGGTCGAGTACGTCGAGCTGAAGCGCGAGGAGCACCCGTTCTACGTGGGCACGCAGGCGCACCCGGAGCTGCGCAGCCGGCCCAGCCACGCGCATCCGTTGTTCCGCGGCCTGATCAGCGCGGCCCTGGACCGCCAGCAGGCCAGCCGCCTGTTCGAGGTCGAAGCCAAGGAAGAAGCCTGAGCCGTGACCCACCCGTCTGTGCCCGCCGCCAATGTGACCGCTTCTGTGACCGCCGAGAAGTCCGGCGAATCGGCCTCCGCCCCGCTGGCGGATGAGCCGGCCTTCGCGGCGGTCTCGGACAGCGCGATCGTTTTCGACGGCAAGGTGTGGGATGTCCGCCGCGACACCTTCGGCTATAACGGCTCCGGCATCATGCGCGAGTACCTGGACCACCCGGGCGCCGTGGCGATCCTCGCCCTCGACGAGCACAACCAGGTGCTGCTGATCAAGCAGTACCGACACCCCGTGCGCACGCGCGACTGGGAGCTGCCGGCCGGGTTGCTCGACGAAGACGGCGAGCATCCACTCGTCGGAGCGCAGCGCGAGCTGGCCGAGGAGGCCGACCTCGTCGCCACCGAGTGGAATGTTCTCGGTGAGTTCGCCACCTCGCCCGGCGGCAGCAACGAGGTCATCCGCATCTACCTGGCGCGCGGCCTCGCCGCGGCTCCGGAGGTCTTCGAGCGTACCGAGGAGGAAGCCGACATCGAGGTGCGCTGGGTGCCGCTTGATGACTGCGTCGATGCCGTGCTGGCCCGCCGGGTGCAGAACCCGTCGCTGGTGATCGGGGTGCTCGCCGCCCAGGCAGCCCGCGCGCGTGGCTGGAGCACCCTCGGGGCGGCGGATGAGCCGTGGCCGCGGCATCCGGTCAATTGGGACCACACGGTGTGACCGGTTGGCCTCGTCTGGTGGTGTGAGCGGTGCGGCTGGTGTTCCTGCTGGCCGGGGCGTTGCGGGTGTGGGCGGTCCGTCTGCTCCGGGAGTTGCCGGTGGGGTCGTCGCGGCGGCCGTGGACTCGTATCTGCGGCACGTCGCGATCGAACGCGGCCTGAGCACCAATACGGTGTCCGCCTACCGGCGTGACCTGGCCATCTACAGCCGGTGGCTTGCCGCGGTCGGGTTGACCGGACTCGCCGACGTCACCCGGCAGCACATCTCCGACTACGTGCGGTTCTTGGGATCCCGCGAGGAGTCGCCGCTGACCGCGGCGTCGATCGCGCGCATCCTCTCGACCGTGCGCGGGTTTCACCGATTTCTGCTCGAGGAGGGCGTGGTCGACACGGATGTCGCCCACGAGTCCAAGCCGCCCAAGCTCGGCACCCGGCTGCCCAAGGCCATTTCGATCGAGCAGGTCACGCTGTTGCTCGCGGCGACCGACGGCGACGAGGTGCAGAACCTGCGCGACAAGGCGCTGCTCGAGCTGCTCTACGCCACGGGCGCCCGCGTCTCGGAGGTGGTCAACCTCAATGTGGACGATGTGCTCGACCCCGAGGTGGTGCGCCTCACCGGCAAGGGCGACAAGCAGCGCATCGTGCCGGTCGGCAGTTACGCGCGCGCGGCCATCGACACGTTCCTGGTGCGGGGGAGACCGCTGCTCTCCGCCCGTGGACCGGCGACGCCGGCCCTGTTCCTGGGCCTTCGCGGCAAGAGGCTCAGCCGGCAGAACGCGTGGTTGATCATCCGTGCCGCGGCCGAACGCGCCGGCCTCGAGGGGCACGTCTCGCCGCACACGCTGCGGCACTCCTTCGCGACGCACCTGCTCGAGGGCGGGGCCGATGTGCGCGTGGTGCAGGAGTTGCTCGGCCACTCCTCGGTGGCCACCACCCAGATCTACACGCTCGTCACCGCGGATACCCTGCGCGACATGTACACGACGGCGCATCCGCGGGCGCGGGTGTCCCGGCCCGTCCCCCCGGTCTCCCCGCTCTCCCCGGTCTCCCTGCTCTCCCCGGTCTCCCTGCTCTCCCCGGTCTCGCCGGTCTCGCCGGTCTCGCCGGTCTCGCCGCTCTCGCCGGCCTCGCCGCTCCCGGACCCCAATTCCGCATAACTGTTCCCGTTTCGGACAACTGTTGCCCGTGTCCTGGCAACAACTGTCCGGAACGGCAACAGTGGCGGCCGGGGCCGCCGCGCGCCGCTGACGCTTGAGCTTTCCGGGACATTCCGTTCGAGCGGCCACCGAAGGCTGCGTCTCGCGTTTTCTCCGAAGTTACGTGACGACGGATGCCGAGAGCCGCCCACGCTCGCGGCTGCGGCGGCCCCGCCGGTGGTTGAGCCTCCCGAAACCCGGTGACCTGGCCCTCGAACCCGCCCGTCGGCATCCGTCACCGTCGCTAGCTTCGGAGTTTTTCGGAACCCGCCGGTCGAGCGGCCACCGAATGCGGCGTGTCGCGATTATCCCCGAGGTTACGTGACGCCGGCTGCCGCGAGCCGCCCCCGCTCTGGGCTGCGGCGGCCCCGCCGGTCCGGGATGCGTAGCCAAACCCCGCCTAACTGTTGCCGTTCCGGACAACTGTTGCCCGCGTACCGGCAACAATTGTCCGGAACGGCAACAGTTGCGGCCGGGTCCGCCGCGCGGGGCATCCGTCACCCGCGTCGCCACCCGCGTCGTCACCCGCGTCGTCACCCGCGTCGCCACCCGTCGGAGTCTCGGCGCCCTCCCTGGCATAGCTCCTGCAATTTGGCTGCCGGGAGCCGGTTCCACCGTGTTTTCGGGCCTATTCTGCAGGATTTGCAGGAGTTATGCACGAGGGGTTACACACCAGGCCGGCGGCTGACCAGCGGAAGCCAGTGCAGATCCCGCAGACGGGCGCAGGTCGGTGCGGCCGACCTCAGAGCAGGCGCAGCCCCACCACAGTGATGATCGGCTCGCGCTGCCCGCCGGAGTGCACGATGTGGCCACCGCCCTCGTCGACGGTGAGCTGGCTCGCGTGGCAGCGCAGGGCAGCCGTGACCGTCGCGAGGTGCGCCGACAGGTCGAACCACTCGGCCGCACCCGCACCCGCACCCGCACCCGCACCCGCACCCGCACCCGCACCCGCACCACGCGCATCCGAAGTAGCACCATCCACCCCCACCTGCACCACCTCGGCAAACGCGACCCCCGCCGCCCGGCTGCCGGCCAGCGCCGCTTCATGCATGCGCACGTGATCCGGATGCCCGTACCCGCCACCGTTGTCGTAGCTGATCACGAGGGCAGGCCGAAGCTGCCCGATCAGCGCGGCCACATCCGCGGTCACTTCGGCCAGGGGCGCCCGCACCAGGGCGTCGCCGTCGATGTCGTCGGCCGGCCCGGCCAGCCCCGGACGAATCCAGGTCATGCCCGAGTCCCGGTACGCGCGCGGCGCGAGGCCCGCGGCGCGCGCGGGCGGCGTGCCCAGCCAGAACCGATCCGCGAAACCGATGCCGAGGGCCGCCGCGGCGCAGGCGAGCTCCCGCTCGCGTTCCCGGGTGAGCGCATCCGTGCCCTCGAGCACCGACAGCGGCCCGCGCACGACCTCGCCTTGCTCGCCGCGCGTGGCGGTCAGCAACGACACCCGGATGCCCCGGGCCGCCATTGCCGCAATCAGCGCACCCGTCGCAATGGTTTCGTCGTCGGGGTGAGCGTGCACGAACAGAACAGTGGGAACACCGTCCAGCAGACTCACGCGCTGAGCAGTGAGGGGCGGCGGTCGCCGGCACCGGGGCGCACCAGCGACCGGTACACGGTCACGAGGCCTTCTGCCGACCGCGGCCAGTCCAGGTGCTCGGCCCGCTCGCGCGCGGCGAGCGACAGACGCCGGGCGAACGCGGGGTTCGAGAGAATCTGCGTGAGCGCGCCGGCCCAGACCTTCGGATCGCGCGAATCCAGCACCACGCCGGTGTCGCCGTCGAGCACCGCCTCGCGCAGTCCGCCGGCCGCCGCGGCGACGACGGGAACACCGCTCGCGGCCGCTTCCAGCGCCACGAGCCCGTACGTTTCAGAGTGCGAGGGTACGAGCACGACCCGCGCGCCGCTCAGCAGCAGGGCCAGGTCCACGCGGGACTGCGGACCCACGAAACGCACGTTGCGCTCGATTCCGTGCCGGGCTGCGAGGGACCGAAGCTCGTCGATATAGCCGTCGTAGTCGGCTGACGCGTCGCCGGCGATCACGAGTTCGGGCCGGATCGGCTCCGGCACGGCCGCGATCGCCTCGATCGCGAGGTCGAGGCCCTTCAGCGGCTGCAGGCGCCCCGCGACGATCGCGTACCCGCGGATGTCGATCGGTCCAGAAAGCTCGGCGGCCCCAGCCGCGGCGGCAGCGACACTCCGGATGTCCGTGGGCCGGAACAGAATCCCGTCCACCCCCGGCAGCACGATCGAGATGCGCTCGGGCGCACCGCCGAGCCGCTGCACGATGGTGTCGGCCTCGGACTCGCTGATTGCGACCAGGGCATCGGACTCCTGCGCCAGCCAGGCCTCGCCAGCCATGCGCCCGGGGGACTCGGGGCGTTCGCCGGCCGACAACGGCGTCGACGCGTCGGCCGCGATGCTGTGGAAGCTCTGCACGTGCGGGATGCCCCGGCGGCGCGCGAGCGGGAGCGCCGCCATACCCGAGAACCAATGGTGCGAGTGGATGACGTCGTAGGGTCCCAGCGCATCCATCTGCACGCGGAACGCCTCGATGAACTCCTCGTGGTCGCCCTTCGGCACGGGACGGGCCGGTCCGGCCTCGAGAAAGCGGAGCGTCACCCCGGGGCTCAGCTGCATCGTCTCCGACACGGGGGAGGAGCGACGGGTGAGGATATCGACGTGGTGGCCGGCGGAGGCGAGAGCCTCCGCCTGGTGCCGTACGACCACGTTCATGCCCCCGGCGTCGCCCGAGCCCGGCTCAGCTCCCGGGGACGTGTGCAGGCAAACGAGCGCGATTCGGAGGGGCGTAAATGGCTGAGGCACCTGAAAATCTTAACGCAAGAGCCTGTGACTCACCCGGTTCCACAGATCAGAGACCGATCACGGACCGATCACGGACCGATCACGGACCGATGACAGGCCGAGACACGCCGGATTCACGCGGCAGACCTGCGGTTTTCGGCGATCCGTGCCGCAACATGCCCGATCCGATCGCTACAGTGGGGACAGTGACAGGTGTAAGACGGATCGAGGGCATCTCAGTGGCGCGCAAGCAGGATGACCGGACACGACTTTCCGGTTTAGACGAGGTACCGGTCGGTGCGACCGGTCGACCCAAGCGCGACTTCGACGAACCCGCGGTTCTGCCCAGTCACGGCCCGGCGCGCATCATTTCGCTGTGCAACCAGAAGGGCGGCGTCGGTAAGACGACGACCACCATCAACCTGGGTGCCGCCCTCGCCGGCTACGGCCGCCGCGTGTTGGCCATCGACTTCGACCCGCAAGGCGCCCTCTCCGCCGGTCTCGGTGTGCCCACCCACGACGTCACCACCATCTACGACCTGCTGCTGAGCGGCTCGGTCAGCCCGCACGACGCCATCCAGAAGACGTCGGTGCACAACCTCGACATCATCCCGGCCAACATCGACCTGTCCGCCGCGGAGGTGCACCTCGTCAACGAGGTCGCCCGCGAGCAGATCCTGGCCCGCGTGCTGCGCAAGATCTCCGGCGACTACGACGTCATCCTGATCGACTGCCAGCCGTCGCTGGGCATCCTCACCGTCAACGCGCTCACGGCCAGCCACGGCGTGCTCATTCCGCTCGAGTGCGAGTTTTTCGCCCTCCGCGGTGTGGCGCTCTTGATCGAGACCATCGACAAGGTGCGTGACCGGCTCAACCCGGCCATCGAACTCGACGGCATCCTGGCGACCATGTTCGACTCCCGCACCCTGCACTCCCGCGAGGTGCTCGAGAGGGTCGTCGACGCGTTCGGCGACAGTGTGCTCGAGACGGTCATCGGCCGCACGGTCAAGTTCCCCGACGCGAGCGTCGCCGGCGTCCCGATCACCGAATTCGCACCCGAGCACGCGGCCGCCAAGGCCTACAAGCAGGCGGCGCGGGAACTGATCCAGCGTGGCGCCGTCGCCTGACGCGGACGCACCGAAGTCGTTTTCGGTCGCCCTCGGCAACTTCGAGGGTCCCTTCGACCTGCTCCTGTCCCTGATCGGCAAGCACGAACTCGACATCACCGAGATCTCCCTGAGCCGGGTCACCGACGAGTTCATCGCCTACCTGCGCGGCCTCAACCAGGACGAAGAGCTCGACCAGGCCACCGAATTCCTGGTGGTCGCGGCCACCCTGCTCGACCTCAAGGTCGTCGGGCTGCTGCCGCAGGGTGAGCTTGTCGACGCCGAAGACGTGGCTCTGCTCGAGGCCCGCGACCTGCTGTTCGCCCGGCTACTGCAGTACCGGGCCTTCAAGAGCGCGAGCGCCTGGTTCCAGGGCCAGCTCGATGCCGAGTCCACCCGGCACGTGCGGGCGGTGCGGCTGGAGGAGAAATTCCGCCGCCAGACTCCCGAGCTGGTCTGGACTCTCTCCCTCGGCGACTTCGCCGCCCTGGCCGCCCTCGCACTCACCCCGCGGGTTCTGCCCGGCGTGGGGCTCGACCACCTGCACGCGCCGCTGGTCAGCATCCGTGAACAGGCGGCCTACGTGGTACGGATGCTGCGCGCCGCCGACACGCTCACGTTCCGCGAGCTGATCGTGGGCGCCGAGGTGAAGGGCGTCGTGATCGCCCGTTTCCTGGCTGTGCTCGAGCTGTACCGCCTCGACGCCATCTCTTTCGACCAGCTCGTGCCGCTCGGCGACCTCAGCCTGCACTGGAGTGCCGAGACCTGGACCGACGACACCCTCGCCAACCTCGGAGCCGACTATGAGCATTGACACGACTATGAGCAGTGACACGACTATGAGCAGTGACACGACTATGAGCAGTGACACGACTATGAGCAGTGACACCGCCCCCGCAGCAGAGAACACAGAAAACACAGAGGGCACGGATGCCCCGCGCCCCCCGCTCGAGCGCACCCTCGAGGCCATCCTGATGGTCGCCGACGAACCGCAGGGGCTGCTGCAGCTCGCCGCGGCCGTCGACGCCACGCTGGGCGAGGTGCGCGCATCCGTCGCCCGGCTCGTGGCCGACTTCGACGGCCTCGCCGGCACCGTGCGCCGCGGCTTCGAGCTGCGCGAGGTGGCCGGCGGCTGGCGCATCTACGTGCGGCCCGAGCACGATGTGACCGTGGCCGACTTCGTGGTCACCCAGAACCCGAGCCGGCTTTCGCAGGCGGCCCTGGAGACTCTCGCCGTGATCGCCTACAAGCAACCGATCAGCCGCGGGGCTGTAGCCTCGATTCGTGCCGTTAATGTGGATTCGGTCGTGCGCACACTGCTCGGCCGCGGTCTGATCACCGAAGCGTTCACCGACAGTGAGACCGGTGCGATCAATTACGGCACCACAGACCTTCTGCTAGCCCAGCTCGGAATCAACTCGCTCGACGAGTTGCCATACCTATCGCCGTTGCTCAATGACGGCGCGAACGGATTTGAGGAATTGCCATGACAACCGACAACCAGGGGATTCAGGGGACACCCACCAATCTCGAGGCCGCCGCCGACGGCGTGCGCCTGCAGAAGGTCATGGCCTCCGCGGGCGTCGCGTCCCGACGGGTCTCCGAGGAGATGATCGCCGCCGGCCGCGTGCGCGTGAACGGCAAGGTCGTCACCGAACTGGGCCGCCGGATCCACCCCGACTCCGACCTGATCATGGTCGACAACGTCGCCGTGCAGCTGGACACCAGCCGCCGCTACGTGATGCTGAACAAGCCCGTCGGCGTCGTCTCGTCGATGCAGGACGAGAGTGGACGCCCCGACCTGCGCGAGTTCACCGACCAGTTCGAGGAGCGCCTGTTCAACGTGGGCCGCCTCGACGCGATGACGAGCGGCCTGCTGATCCTGACCAACGACGGCGATCTCGCGCACGTGCTCGCGCATCCGTCGTTCGGGGTCTTGAAGACCTACATCGCCAAGGTCGAGGGCCGCGTGTCGGCGCAGACCATCCAGCTGCTGCAGAGCGGCATCGAACTCGACGACGGGCCCATCTCCGCCGACAAGGCGCGCATCCTGACCAGCCCTCCCGGCGACGGCTTCAGCCTGGTCGAGCTCACCCTGCACTCCGGCCGCAACCGCATCGTGCGCCGCATGATGGAGTCCGTCGGCCACCCCGTCGTCGACCTCGTGCGCCGCCAGTTCGGCCCGCTGCACCTCGGCACGCTGCGCGTGGGCGCCGTGCGCGACCTGACCAAGGTCGAACTCGGGCAGCTGCTCACCGTGTCGCGGGCCGAAACCAAGATCTAGGCCCAGGTCAGGAGTTCCAGTGGTTGAATCTCGCTTGATCGGGCCCGTGCGCGTCGTGGGCGCCGGCCTGCTCGGCACCAGCATCGGCCTGGGCCTCCGCGCGCGCGGCATCGACGTCATCCTCGCCGACGCGTCGCCGACCAACCTCAGCATCGCCGTCGACTACGGCGCCGGCCGCGCCGCCACTGCCGGCGACCTGCCGCAGCTGATCGTGGTGTGCGTGCCGCCCGACGTGACGGCCGAGATCGTCGCGCGCGAGCTGGCCGCCCACCCGCAGGCGATCGTGACGGATGTCGCGAGCGTCAAGCTCGCCCCGCTGCAGGAGTTGCGCGCGCTGGGGGCCGACGTGTCCCGCTACATCGGCGGTCACCCGATGGCCGGCCGCGAACGTGGGGGACCCCTTGCCGGCCGCGCCGACCTCTTCGTCGGCCGCCCCTGGGTGGTGGCCGCGCACGACGCGATCAGCTACCAGCAGGCCACCGCGATCGACGACCTGATCCTCGACCTCGGCGCGATCCTGGTCGAGATGAGCCCCGAGGAGCACGACAGTGCGGTGGCGCTCATCTCCCATGTGCCGCAGGTCGTCTCCACGATCATGGCTCGCCGGTTGACGGATGCCGCCGGCTCGGCCCTGAACCTCGCCGGCCAGGGTCTGCGCGACGTGACCCGCGTCGCGGCCAGCGACCCCGAGCTGTGGGTGCAGATCCTCGGCGCGAACGCCGAACCCGTGCGGGACATCCTGCTTGCCTACCGCGACGACCTCGACCGCTTCATCGACGCCTTGGAAGCCCCCGCCGCACCGGGCGCGCGCCGCAAGGTGGCCGAGGAACTCGCCGGCGGCAACGCCGGGGTGGCCCGCCTGCCCGGCAAGCACGGCCAGGACCGCCGCTTCGTGTCGCTCAGCGTGATGGTCGACGACACCCCCGGGCAGCTGGCCCGACTCCTCAACGAGGTCGGCGAGGTCGGGGTCAACCTCGAAGACCTCCGCCTCGAGCACTCACCGGGCGCCCAACTGGGCCTGGCCGAAATTTCTGTACTCCCTGAGGCCGTTGGTCGCCTCACCGAAGAGCTGGCCGCCCGCGGCTGGCGGATTGCTGGTTAATCATGGGTCGTCACTCAAGCCCCCACATCGTCGCCATCGACGGGCCGGCCGGCAGCGGCAAGTCCAGCGTCAGCCGCGCCGCCGCCAGGCGCATCGGCTTCGACTACCTCGACACGGGCGCCGCGTACCGGGCCTTCGCCTGGTTCGTCAGCGACCGGGGCATCGACCCGGAGAACACCGACGCCGTCGTGGCCGCCCTGGGCGACTTCGACTACTCCATCGGCATCGCCCCCGACGAGCACGTCGTTCGGGTCGGCCGGGCGGATGTCACCGACGCGATCCGCGACCCCGCCGTCTCCGCCATCGTCAGCTCCGTGGCCCGCATCCCGGAGGTGCGCACGCACCTGACGGAGCTGTTTCGCGCCATCGCGGCAAGCTCCAAGCGCACCGGAATCGTGATCGAGGGCCGGGACATCACCACCGTGGTCGCCCCCACCGCCGAGATCCGCATACTGCTCACGGCTTCCGAGGAGGCTAGAATGGTTAGGCGCTCTGCGGAAATATCGACCCAATCGACTGAAACCGTGGCGGAGCAGCTGCGATCGAGGGATCGCGCTGACTCACAGGTTGTCGAATTCATGAGCGCCGCAGACGGTGTGACCACCGTCGACTCCACCCATCTCGACTTCGAACAGACCATTGACGCGGTCCTCGACGTCATCAATACCTACCGCGAGGCCATCGCATGACCAACAACAACGACTTCGACGACACGATCCCCGACCCCGACACCGAACTGGTGACGCGCCTGGACGATCTCGACGACGACCTGGTGACGCAGCGCGCCGCCGCCCTCCGCACCGGATTGAACGAGTACGACCTCGCGGACGAGGACTTCGACGTTCTTGACACGGTGACGGAAGACCCCGACGCCATCCAATACCTGCCGGCCCTGCCGGTCATCGCCATCGTCGGCCGCCCGAACGTGGGCAAGTCCGCGCTCGTGAACCGCATCCTCGGCCGCCGTGAGGCCGTCGTGGAGGACACCCCCGGGGTGACCCGCGACCGCGTCACCTACAAGGGTGAATGGCACGAACGCCGCTTCAGCCTCGTCGACACCGGCGGCTGGGAGCCCGACGCCAAGGGCATCGACGCATCCGTCGCCGCGCAGGCCGAACTCGCCATTGAACTCTGCGACGTCGTCATGTTCGTCGTCGACGCCAACGTGGGACCGACCTCCACCGACGAGGCCGTCGTGCGCCTGCTGCGCAAGGCCGGCAAGCCCGTCTTCCTCGTCGCCAACAAGGTCGACGACATCCGCCAGGAGCCTGAGGCCGCGAGCCTCTGGGCGCTCGGCCTCGGCCAGCCCTGGCCCGTCTCGGCCCTGCACGGCCGCGGCGTCGCCGACCTGCTCGACGCGATCCTCGAGGAACTCCCCGAAATCTCCGCCGTCGCCAAACAGGAAGTCGGCGGACCACGCCGCGTCGCGATCCTCGGCCGACCGAACGTGGGCAAGTCGAGTCTTCTGAACAAGGTCGTCGGCGAGGAGCGCGTTGTTGTCAACGAGCTAGCCGGAACCACGCGCGACCCCGTCGACGAGCAGGTCGAGCTCGGCGGCAGGGTGTGGCGCTTTGTCGACACGGCCGGCATCCGTCGTCGCGTGCACCTTTCGCAGGGCGCCGACTTCTACGCCTCACTGCGCACCAGCGCCGCCCTGGAAAAGGCCGAGGTGGCCGTGGTCCTGATCGACGTGACCGAGGTGATCAGCGAGCAGGACGTGCGCGTGATCGACCTGGTGCTCGAATCCGGTCGCGCCCTCGTGCTGGCCTTCAACAAGTGGGACCAGATCGACGACGACCGTCGCCGCTACCTGGAACGTGAGATCGAGCAGGACCTGGCGCACGTCTCCTGGGCTCCGCGGGTGAACATCTCGGCCAAGACCGGCCGCCACATGGAGAAGCTCGTTCCGGCCCTCGAGACCGCTCTCGAAGCCTGGGACACCCGCATCGCCACCGGCAAGTTCAACGCGTTCCTCGCCGAGCTGGCCGCGTCGCACCCGCACCCCGTGCGCAGCGGCAAGCAGCCCCGCATCCTGTTCGGCACCCAGGCCTCCAGCCGCCCGCCGACCTTCGTCATCTTCACCACCGGGTTCCTCGACCCGGGCTACCGTCGCTACATCCAGCGTCGCCTGCGCGAGGTTTACGGCTTCGAGGGAAGCCCGATCAACATCAGCATGCGCGTGCGCGAGAAGCGCAAGCGCTAGCCGCTCAGCGCTGAACGCTCAGCGCTCCGCACGACCAAAGGCCCCGACCGGGAGATGTCTCATCTCCGGGCCGGGGCCTTTCCTGTCGTCTACACCCCGAGTTCCATCACGACCCGGTCTTTCCGCACCCGCGCCACCTCCACGAACCCGGCCGCAGCGAACAGCGACATGGTGCCGTGGTACAACTCCGCCGACGGCGCCTTCGGGCGCAGCGCCACATCCACCGGGTACCCCTCCACCACCCGGGCACCGCCGCCGCGGGCCTGCGCGACCGCCCCGCGCAGCAGCGCCGCCGCCACCCCGCGCCGCCGATACCCGACCCGCACCACGAAGCACGTCACCGCCCACACGGATGCGTCGTCGGGCTCCTGCCAACTGCCCTCCGTGACCACCTTCGCCCGTTGCAGTCTCGAATACGCCATTTTGGGCTCGACCGCGCACCACCCGACCGACTCCCCGTCGAGATACGCGATCACGCCCGGTCCGGGGGCGCTGGCCTGCACCTGCTCCCGCAGCATCCCGACACACGCTTCCGAGGTGGCGTTCTGGAACTCCCGGTTCGCCAGCTTGAAGTACTGGCACCAGCATCGTGCCGGGTCGCCGAGGATGCCGAACACCAGGCTTACGTCTTCCCACGGCACGGATGCGACGGCTTCGACCCTGACTTCGCGCTCTGCTGGCATGCACTCACGCTACGCCCGCAGAGTCGCACCGCCGCGCTGTGCGTGCGCCGCTTCGCGCGTGGCACGCCACCCGCGAAGCGGCGCAGCCCCCGCGTAACGCTGGCGCGCACCATGAGGACACCTGCCCGCAGATTCCGCGCTCAAGCGACGGATGGTGTCCGCAAGCGCTCCCGGGACGCGGTAAGATATTCTAGTTGTCTCCTGCTGGTTCTGTTCGCTGGAATCGTTGCAGGAGCGGCGGGCTGTGGCGCAGCTTGGTAGCGCACTTGACTGGGGGTCAAGGGGTCGCAGGTTCAAATCCTGTCAGCCCGACCAAATGTCCCGGAAACTCAAGGGTTTCCGGGACTTTTTTGGTTAAGAGATTTGATTGTGTCATCACTACGTCATCACTTTCAGCCCATTTCCGCCGTTGAGCCGGCCCTGCCGTGCGAGGCGCTGAGGTCGGTTTCGGTTCCTCCCGATCGTCCGGGATCGCCCGGCACACCTTCTGGGTATGAGCATTCACAACGAGAACCCAACCTCTCCTTCCACCGACGACTGGGGCCTGGAGCCCCTGATGGACGTCCACGAGCTGGCCTCCTACCTGGGCATCCCGATCTCCACCGTCTACGACTGGCGGGTGCACGGCAAAGGCCCGGCCGCGTACCGGTTCGGCAAACACCTCAAGTTCGCCATTTCCGATGTGCGAGCCTGGATCGCCCAGCAGCGCGAACCCACCAGCTAGCCCAGGCGTCCCGATCGGCGGTGAGCTGAAATGCCCCGGCAACGGTTGACCATCGGCACCTTCGGCGACATCACTACCCGAAAGTTACCGTCCGGCCGATTTGCGGCAAGGACCCGTTATCGAGACTGGGACGGCCACGCACGTTTGGTGCAGGCCAGCGGCGCCACTGCCAAGGCCGCTGAACGGGCACTGAAGGCGAAGATCGCCGACCGGGACCTGTTTCAACCCGCCGACACGTCCCTCACCCCGGACAGCCTGTTTAGCCACCTGGTGACCTACTGGTTGGAGGACATCGACCTGGAGGACCGGATTTCGAAGACCACCCGCAACCTCTACGAGCGCAACATGCGCACCCTCGTCTCACCTGCCTTTGATCACCTAACGTTGCGGGAGATCGGTGTGGCCCGGTGCGACAAGTTCATCAAGCAGTTGGCGAAGATCTCCTACAATCGCGCCAAGCAGGCCCGGGTGGTGCTGCGGCTCGCCCTGGAGCTGGCTGTGCGGCACGAAGTCTTGCCGCGCAACCCGATGGACCACGTCGCCCGGCTGCACCGCGAGCCGCACGTCCCCGCCGCGCTCATGGCCCCCGAGGTCAACGTGATCCGCGCGGCGATCGCCCAGTGGGAAAGCGCCGTCAACCACACCTCCGGCCCCAAGCCCGACGGCCAGCTCGGCGCAATGATCGAGGTGATGCTCGGCACCTCGGCCCGAATCGGCGAGGTCCTGGCCATCCGCCGCCGGGACGTCGACATCACCAGCCCCGTACCCTCCATCCGCCTGGCCGGCACCATCGTCAGCCGCAAGGGGGAGCAGACCTTCCGGCAGGACCACCCCAAAACCGCCAAGTCCACCCGCGTCGTCGCCATCCCCACCTTCACCTCCGACGCGGTCCGCCGCCGGCTCGCCAAAGTCGGGAGTATGGGCCTGGATGACCTGCTGTTCCAATCCCGGGACGGAACCCCGCTGACCACCGCGAACGTGCGCCGACAGCTCCGACAGGTGCTCGAGGGAGCCGGCATTAATGGGGTGACCCCGCACATGTTCCGCCGCACGGTTGCGACCGCCGTCAACACCAATGCCAGCATCGAACTCGCTGCCGAGCTACTCGGCCACACCGACACCAGGGTCACGGTGATGCACTACATCCAACGCAACGAACTCGTGAACCCGGCCACCGCCGCGCTCCTCGACCGGGCGTTCGCAAAAGACGAAGACTGAACACGGTGCTGCCACGGTGGCAGCACCGTGCCATCTGGGGATTCGCTGCCTCGAACAGAATCTGCGACCCGAACGCCGTTGCTGTCCTGGCGGGCAGTCGCGATGGATACTGACCTGTCGCGGTGCCGCCACCGCGGCGGCACCGTGTCATCTGGGGTTTTGCCCTTCCGCAGGGAATCCTCGCCTCGGACCGCCGCACTCATTGACCGGCGTTGGCGAGAGACGAGTACCGTTCACGGTTGGGCCACGGTGGCCCCACCGTCCCATCTGGAGTTTTACCGAAAGCCCGAGAATCAGGCCGTCGATGCAACGTGCAGACCTTCAACAATGTACCTTCCATTTTGCGCCTAGGATCGATCGTTTTCAATCGTTCTATCCTTGAAAGCGGAAGAACGCCCGTAGCTTCCTTGGCGGTCATCCTGTGGGTCCATCATTCTCTTTGGATACGCTCCCGCCTTCGCCCAGCTCGCTCATCTCGCTCTGCTGTTCTGTCGTGAGGTCAGCTTCCACCGCGAGAGGGTCAGCGCCCGATCAGCGTCCTCGTCGAGCCGATGCTCGACGAACAGTGCCCTGGCGGCGGCCGGATTGGGGCCAGCGTCTGCTCCTATTCGCGCTTCCGGCTGACATGCCAATTATGCGTTTGCGGGAAGGTTTGCCCCTTCACCAGCTTCGAACTCTCGGAACCACGAAGGACGACTTTCAGGTGTGGTTTCCTGAAGCGTTGCTTTCGCGGCCGCCAATACCGTTGCAAACCAGACGATGTCCTCCACCCTGGAGATAACTTTCGTGCCAGCCTCACTCTGATTCTCTCTTCCAGACCCGGCGTCGGAGAGTGCAATTGGTATTTGGGACTCGAGGGCAGCTGCGTTCGCGAGGGGCTCGGGACCCGCTAACCGCATGCGAGCTGACGCCTTCACAAATGGCTCAAAGTTCCCAGCTGGGGTGCGCTTTCGGCCAGCGTCAGCGAAAACCAGCGGATAGAGGCTCCAAGACGCGCCACAGAAGGGCTGAATGGAGACCAGCCCGGCGTTCGCGCCCCTTTCGGGTGTTACCGAATCCGTATACATCTCCAGCGCCAGCGACTTGGGATAGGGGTCGACGTAAACAATCCTGAGCACTCCGCTTGCGACGATTAGGCGCATGCACATGTGGCATGGAAAAGCTGTCGTGTATAGCGTTGCGCCCTTAACAGAGATGCCCAATCTAGCGGCTTGCATCAGCGCCGACATCTCAGCGTGCACGATGCGTCCGAATTCGATAAGCGACATCATTCGGGTCTGATTTAGGTCGGCACTCTCGGATTCCATGATCGCTGTCAGCCGTGCCTCAGCGGATTTGTCCGAAAGTTCGGACGATAGGAAGCCCCCTTTATTGAGGGCTGACACCAATTCATTGAGGGTCCGACGGGTTTGCTTCTTGTTGTAATCGCCACCCGTTGTGAAGTCCCGTCCGTCCGCAGGGTCGCCCGCCCAATATTCGCCGCCACCAGCCTTCGGGACCTCGTTTGAACCGGTCGAAACTATCTCACCCTCCGACGTCGTAATCACGGCGCCAACCTGTCTGCCTGGATCGGCAGAACGAAGTGAAGCGCCGAAAGCATGATGCATTGCTACTTCATCGCGCGTCGGTGTCAGAAAAGGATCTCCGAACAAAAGGCCCACCAGCCGAGCAACCTCAGATCCCACGTCTTCACTCATGTCAATGAGATAGTCAGCTTGGGAGTAGACGTCCCTGCCCTGCTGCCCAAACTTGTTCTCGATGTCTTTCTCATCTCGTCTCATCAGTTCGCCAGCCGCTGATCCCGGCAAGGAATCCTGTGACTCGTCGCGCAGCTGCGTCGATAAGTTCCTTAGTCGTGTCATCGCATCTTGCTGGACGCCGACGAGTACGAATCGTTTGCCATACGTCTGCCTGAGGAGGGAAACCTCGTCTTCATGCTTCAGAGTGCGGAGGAGCCAAGCGAACCGACGCGCGCGAGTATTTGTGCCTCGAAGGTCAAGCATGCGGGCTGCCGCGATTGCGGCCAATGCATCACCGCTCTTATAGCTATCTCGAAGCTCATCGCCTTTGTCCATGCGGGCCGTGTAGTAGCCAAATGACTCGGTCGCGGCTCTGTCTACATCGAGCAATTGGCTAAGGCGAATCGTTTCGGATTGATAAGCGTACACGCGGAGCTCGTCTTGGAGACGAGCCAATAGTGCGTCGAGATCCGTACCGATGGGTGCGACAAATCCGATGACTATCTCGAAATCCGGCACACGCTTGGCGTCTACTAGCAACTTTCCCCAATGAGAATAGGATCGCCCGCGCCGATAGGCGCGTGACTTGTTCACCGTACCGCCAGTTTCGTCGTGTCTTGAGCTTCAAGATTGGGATGCGGGGTCATTGATCGCCGATCCTGCCCGCTTCGACTCGGGTGGGCGCGTCTGGGACTTGTTCGGAACAAAGGCCGAGCGAGCCCCCAAAAACGGCAGTCGACGACAAGCCGGTCTTCGCATACGCAATCAGACTCCCGCAGCCGCAACGCGGCATCGCCGACGCAGTCGACGCGCCGGCCGCCAAGACGCTGCCGGACCTCCAGCACTCCGTGAAGTGGGACATGGCGCAATACGGCGTCGGCGACGGGTGGCGGTCTAGCTGCGGCGGCTTCGCGGGCCACGTCAAGCTCATGTTCTTCAATGGCGCCGCGCTCGAGCCGGTACCTTCGGTGAAGACCCCCCAAACGCGTCGACACGGCGGGGACGTCAGGTGATAAACCACTTTTGGCCAGCCTTCTCGATACGGTTCAACGAACGGTCGCAGACGGCCACGGGGGGATCCGATGATCAGTAACGCGCGGCACTCGCATGATGCGAGCAGATCAACGAGCTTCGCACCGTGATGGCCGAAATCAGCACTACGTTCTGCTTGGTGAAATCATCGTCAAAGACTGGGCGGAGAACGCCCGCGCGACCGACTTGCTCGACTATGCGCACCTTCGACGGTATTGCACCGCACGCCGGGACAAGTCTTCATGAGTGACACCGTTCTGCCGCTCTCCCTAATGAACCGCGATCGTTTTCTCGCGCTTTTCTACGACGCAGAACGGTTCGATATCCACGCCAAGACCGTGATGCATTTGCACGTGCTTCGCGTGGACGGAGGCGCCTTTGCTATCAAGCCGCTGTTCAAGGAGCTGGTGAATAACAGCGTCAGCTACGTGCTCTCGCGCCAGAACTTGCAGAAACTACTGCAGGACCCAAGCCGTATGGGTGAGTTCTTTAGAAAGACCCAGGCACAGTTCAAGGCACCGGATTCCAACGCGGGTGAGGGCGGCGAACTCCTTCTTTACTCGTTTCTTGAAGGCCACCTTGGTGCCCCGAAGATACTCTCGAAAATGGAACTCAAGACGTCCTCGGAACACTACGTACATGGCACAGATGGCGTGCACCTGCTCGAAGTGGTGCATGGGGATTACCAGCTGATCTTTGGTGAATCAAAGATGTACGGAGATGCGACGGGCAAGATTGGATCGAGTCCCGGTCGCGGCGTAAAGGCCGCGTTCGAGTCGATGGGCAAGGTACAAGAAGATGACTTCGATTTCGACACTTGGCTCGTCGAGTCGGAGCTGCTGAAAGAGAATCTCGACGAAAGCAAGATTGAGTTGCTAGCGTCCATCCTCTTACCGCCCGCGGCAGGCACTCCGTCGATTACGAAATCGAATGCCTTCGGTGTCTTCATCGGCTACGAGCTTGATGTGACCACGTATCCATTTGCCATCCATACAGCGGTAGAAATTGAGACCCATCTTCGAACGCTGGCGCTCAGCGCGCTTGAGGCCGAGGTAGCAACGATCAAGGCTGAGATCGAGAAGCGCGGCCTGGGCGGCTACCAGTTCCACATATATGCGGTTCCGTTCCTGAAGCAAAACGTCAACGGGATGGTTCGTGGAATTGAGGACATTCGCATCGACCTCGCGTCTGAGTTGAGCGGCAAGAACTTGCGCCCGCCCAAGGAGAAGACAAAGAAGTGACATCTCGAACCGCAGCTGACGTTCTCAGCGACATGATCGTTGGACGCCCGGACTTCCAAGCGGCGCAGGCAAGCCTTGAACGCGCTGTTGCAGAGTCGTTCCTTTCTGGAGACGTGATTCAGCCCGTCGCCTCGGCCGATGCGAAGCACCTACTGCGCTACGCGGACGTGCTGTCGCACTCTAGTGAGCCTCGCCATCGAGAGCTCGCCTATACGACCATTGCCTTGCTTCGTGAATATGACGCGGTGACGGGATTCGATCAGGAACTGAGCGATCGAGTGCTGGCAATTGCCGAGGCCGTTCTGGTGCAGCTCGGAAACTTCCCTGGACTTCGGACGCTACAGCAGGGTGTCGGTAGCCGATATGCCCTGCCCCTGTCTCGTGGCACGTTGCGTATCGCCAAGGAAGTCCTCCAGCGAACGAACAAGGGGGACGCGATCCTCACCGATACGCAGTACGCCATCACCGAGAAAATGCGCGGTGAGGATTACTTCAGCTTCTCGGGTCCGACCTCGCTAGGCAAGTCCTTCATAATCAAGGATGCGCTGTACGACATTGTTCGGCGCGAAGAGTTGAACGAGCACTGCGTTGTCATCCTGGTGCCCACCAAGGCGCTGATCGGGCAGACAGCTGCTGACCTCCGTAACCTCCTCGCGGAGGTGCCAGAGGTGAACGTAGCCACGTACCCCTCGCTACCCAAACTGCTCCGCCAGAAATATCGACGCACTATCTTTGTTCTGACTCCAGAGCGGCTGCTCCGATATCTCGCGAACCCGGTGCGTGAGATCGACTACCTCATCGTTGATGAGGCGCAGAAGGTCATCGCGAAGAACGACGCTCGTAGCTCGCTCTATTACCACGCGATCGTGGAGGCCACGCGACGATTCGCGACAAAGCTAGTCTTCGCCTCGCCAAGTATCGAGAACCCCGAGCTGTTTCTGGAATTATTCGGCCGGGCCACAAACGGGGTAATCTCAGTGCGCGAACGAACTGTCGCGCAGCAGCGTTACTTCGTTGATCTGGTCAGCAGGAAGCAGTACTACTTCTCGGGACTCGATACTAAGCCGCAGGAACTGCGCGATCCTCCAGCTCAGGGCGACGTGCTCGATCTAATTCTGTCTCGAAGCGGCGACCGCAAGGCGATCATCTACATCAACGGATCGTTGAAATCAGCTGAGTTCGCATTGCGGCTCGCGGAACGTCGCGGCCCGGTACCCCACGAAAGGGTCGAGGACTTGATCAAACACGTCCGCGAGTACGTGCACAAGGACTACTTTCTCGGTACTACGCTTAGCCGCGGCGTCGCCTTCCACCACGGCAAGATGCCGCAGGAAGTGCGAGAACGCGTCGAGCAAGCATTCGCGGACCCTGACTCTCCCATCCAGTTCGTGGTGTGCACATCGACTCTTCTTGAGGGCGTGAACCTTCCGGCGAAGAACATCTTCGTCTTGAGTGATAAGCACGGAAACAGCACGTTCACCAAGATCGACTTCGAGAACCTCGCAGGTCGGGCCGGACGTCTCACCTACGATTTCTCCGGCAACGTCGTATGCGTGCGCGAGGAAGCGAATCGGTGGGCGGGCGGCACACGTGCGTTAATCCCCCGGGCTGAGCCAGCCCGCGCGGAGAGCTTCCTAGTAAAGCCGGCGAACAACCGAAAGAAGGAGTACACCGACATCGCGCGGATCTTGCGCGGCGAAGACCTCCCGGGCAAAACCTCGGCTGATCACCGAAGGAGTGTCGAGCAGTACGCGTCGATCCTAACGTTGCACCAGATCGACAATCAGCAGACGCCATTGCGAAGCTACTTCCTCGACAAGGTGCCCGATGGCCGTGATCTGTTGAAGAAGGTCGCTGCTTCCGTCGCAGTGCCTCCGGATGTGTTGCGACGCTCGCCGAATATTTTGCCCAAGTATCAGGATCGAGTCTGGAACGAGCTCACTACAGCATCGGCTGAACCACTGGTGGCTGGTGATGCTGATCTAACCGACGTCCAGACCTTTCTCAGCGTGCTCAGCCGGCTCAGCAAACTCTACGGCTGGCGTTCGACGGAGGTTTCCGGCACCGATCCGCTGATGCCAAGAAACGCTGACGACGCCGGGTGGGAACGGCGCCTCTTCTACTGGGCTCTTCTCATGCGCGGATGGGTCCGCGGCGACCCAATCAACCGAGTAATTTCGAGCTCCATCGCCTACTACGCACAGCGAGGTTGGATCTCATATCGCGACTACTCCCGCGAGGAGAGTCTCGTCACCGAGCCATTCAACCGACAGTCAGCGAAGCACGTCAACCTCATCATCGAGTGGACACTTCGGGACATTGAGGGTGGGCTGCGGTTCCGCATAATTGGCTACCTGCAGAACTTCTTCGATGTAAGCGTCATGTCGCTCGGGCGAGAAGCGTCCGGAATCAACGTCGCCGCACTTGTGGAGTACGGCACTGCCGACCCGCGGGCGATTCAACTGCAGGAGGTCGGTTTCGGCCGAACGGTCGCGGCAGAGATCCTGTCAGACCATCTCGACGCTTTGCAGTTCTCCCACGCGCACGAGCTTGAGGACTTCGACCACGAGGCGATCCTCAAGAGCATTAACCTCTCGGACGAGGCTCGCGTGGAGGTCGAGAACATCATGGTCAAGGTCGACACCAAAGTCGGTGCGTGACTTGCACGACGACTTTGATCCGCGTCTACTATTACCGCTCCACCAAGTCGACTTTGAGGAACTCCAAGAGGTCGTGACCGAGGAGCCGTTTGTTCGAGAGGGATTCGAGCTCTTGAAGGAAGCGTCGATTCTTCTTGCGGTGGTCGCCGGCATTCGCACTGAGCGTCTCAGGAATGGATTGAGTCGCGATCAGGCGATCATCGTCGGGCACTACGCGCGCATGACGAAGCTCATGAAGAGTCTGATCCGGCAGTTGTCCGACGGGCATGGCGGTGACCAGCAGATCGCGGTGAGCCGCGAGTTCATGGACTCGGTTTCGACCGTAATGTATCTGCTTCGGGATCCTGGCGACGGGGCTCGATATACGTCCTACGTGATGGACAGCCTGATTGCTGAGCGAGAATTTCTTAAGGACGTGCGTGAACAAGTCGCGCAGCGCGGCGGCGTGATGCTCCCCATAGAAGAGCGCATCAACCGTTCAATCGCAGATACCCTCTCCGCGGCCGGCGTGCGTGAGAAGGATATTCCGTCGCGCCGAAACAATGGCTGGCCGAATGCTCAGGCGAGGATCGAGTTGCTCGGGCCAACCGCCTACTCCGCCTATAGGACAGGATCCGGGGCGGTACACGGGAGCTTCACCGAAATTTACAAGAACTATCTTGACGGGACTTCAGGCGGGTTCGAAATCGAACTTCGACCGCAGCGGTTTCGTCCGCAGCCGCTGCTTTCCATGGCCCTGCTGTCGCTGATGACCTTAAGCGACTACAGCTTCAAGTTCCTGGGGGTGGCGTTGCCCCAGGTGCTTGAAGACCGCGGACGTTCTCTACTGGATGTTCTCCGTCGGGTGGATGACCTTCACGAACGCTACTTAGCGGACCGTCAGGTAGCCCGCAGCTAGAACGAGAACGAGCAGATGAAACGAGCGATCCCCTGGACAACGCCACGGGCTGGCTCGAGATCGTTTTGGAGTATCTGAGTCGAAAAGGCTCTGCATGACAGCCGTCGCGATGGATTCGAGCGAAAGGGATGGCCCTTTGTACAAGTTATCGGAGCGGCCACCACGTCGCTTCGCGACCCTGACCGCTCAAAAAAACGAGGCTGGTTAGCGCCGGGGACCTGCTCGCGCCCGTCGACGCGCGCCCGGATCAAACGGGCACTGCCCTTTCCAGTGGACCGCGCGGAGCCGGGATTCTGGTGGCAAAAGACGATATACCCGTATGGCGGTGCGCTCCGGGGTGTCTCATGGGCGGCCGGAGTATGCGCGGGCACTCCGCTCAGGACTACATTCGCAGCTGGGATGAGCCGCCTCTGCGACAGGTTGAGGTCAACCAGACCGTCGCTCCCGCGAGAAGAGATCGCCGACGTCCTGGGGGCGAATCCAGAAATCGAAGTTCTAAGCGAATATAGAGTGAATGGCCCCGGTCGGATGGAAGTGACCAGGATGAGATCGTATTCCAGGCCGGTTCTGACCAGCCAGGGCACTCTTGACTGGACTGGCGCAGCCACGCTTAGCCGTTGACCGGCCGCGATCCCCACAAGCCGGCAGCCAGAACTGACACCAACTCTCAAGAAAATGGCGCCTCAATCGCCCGCCAGCTGTACCAGATCTGAATTGCCACGCCTCTTGCAGATCGAGGCGGCACACCTCCTAGGTGACAACGGAGGAGGCCGCGGTGACGGTGTCGATGCGGGTGATGAGCGCCGGCGACGGCTACAAGTACCTGCTACGCACTGTCGCGGCTGGCGACGGGAAGCGGGCACTCTCCACGCCGTTGACCCGTTACTACAGTGCGAAGGGCACGCCACCGGGTCGATGGATGGGAAGCGGTCTGCCGGACCTTGGTTCAGGTCGCATCCTCAAGGGCGCTGAGGTCACTGAGGAGCAGCTGCAGCTGCTGATCGGTATGGGGCGTGACCCGGTCGATGGGGCGCCGCTCGGTCGCGCCTATCCCGAATACCAGAGGCCAGCTGGTCCTGTGCCGCGCGGCAGCTCTCAGGAGACTGCCATGCGGCGGCGTGCGGTTGCAGGGTACGACTTCACGTTCTCGATTCCGAAGTCGGCGAGCATCCTCTGGGGCGTGGCAGACGCAGCCACGCAGTCGCCGATCGTGCAGGCGCATCATGCCGCGGTTTCCGAGGTCGTGGCATACATGGAGCGCGAGGTCGCGGCGACGCGAACAGGAACCACCGCGTATGACGGAGCCGTGGCGCAAGTTGATGTGACGGGCCTGATCGCCACCGCGTTCGACCACTTCGACAGTCGAGCCGGCGACCCGCACCTGCACACGCACGTGGTGATCAGCAACAAAGTGCAAACCGTGCTCGACGGCAAGTGGCGCTCGCTCGACGGTCGACCGATGCACGCAGCCGTAGTCGCGCTCTCCGAACTGCATGAGTCCTTGTTCGCGGACGCCTTGACGCGATCACTGGGCGTGCGGTGGGAGATGCGGGAGCGGGGGAGGGACCGTCACCCCGCCTTGTCGATCAGTTCAGTTCCGGAGGCGCTCGTCGCGGAGTTCTCGTCGCGGTCTCGGCATATCGAAATCGCGACCGACGCGCTGATCGACGCCTACCTGGGTCGGCACGGCCGCCGGCCCGGCCCGGTGACCATCATGAAGCTCCGCGCCCAGGCGACACTATCCACGAGGCCCTCGAAAGAGGTGCGCTCGCTCGCCGAACTCACCGCGGCGTGGCGCGACCGAGCGGAGCGAGTGCTCGGCCAGGACGCGACGAAATGGGCGTCCACGGCAGCCACAACCTCGCCGGCACCTATGTTGCGTGCCGAGGACGTGCCGCGGGAGGCGATCGATGAGATCGGGTGGAGAGTGATGACATCGGTGAGCGAGAAGCGTGCGACGTGGCGGCATTGGAATCTCGCCGCCGAGGCGGCACGCCAGCTGGCGCAGCACCGGTTCGTATCGACGTTTGATCGCGAAGCCGTCATGGGCCTCGTCGTCGATGCCGCGGAGCAAGTCTCATTGCGGATCACTCCACCCGAGCTCGCGCCGACTCCGTTCTCGTTCCTGCGCGCGGACGGCACGTCCGTCTTCCGACCGAAGCACGGCACCCTCTTCACCTCGACGCAACTGCTTGACGCGGAGTCACGCCTGCTGGAGCGCGCCGCGGACACGACCGGCCCCCGAATAGCCCCGGCCACGCTTCGCGCAATCTCACAAAGGCGGCTATCAGGTGGCGTCCTGCTTTCTGACGACCAGGTCGCCGCGCTAACATCCATCGCCGACTCTGCGCGAGCCGTCGATGTCCTGGTGGGTCCGGCCGGTGCAGGCAAGACGACGGCGATGAACGCGCTTCGGCACGCGTGGGACGCCGAGCACCATGCGGGCTCGGTGGTGGGGCTCGCTCCTTCGGCCGCCGCCGCTCAAGTACTGGCAGAAGATCTCGGCATCCCAACCGAGAACCTGGCGAAGTGGTGGCAGAACCATCTCGACCACGGAGTGACCTTCCACGCCGGCCAGCTTGTCATCGTCGACGAGGCCTCCTTGGCGGGCACACTGTCCTTGGATCGGATCACCGCACTTGCCGCGAGCACCGGTGCCAAGGTTCTGCTAGTTGGCGACTACGCGCAGCTCCACTCGGTTGACGCCGGCGGCGCATTCTCCATGCTGGTCCACAACCGGGCGGATGCCCCCGAGCTCGTCGACGTGCACCGATTCACCCACGAGTGGGAGAAGACAGCCTCCCTCGGACTGCGCCAGGGCGACCCCGACTCGATCGACCATTACATCGCGCACGCCAGAGTGAGCGGCGGTGACACCGAGTTGATGATGGATGCCGCCTACACGGCCTGGCGCGCTGATAGCCGGGCGGGCGGGGCCACGGTGCTGATCAGCGACTCGAACGAGGCGGTCGCATTGCTGAATGCGCGTGCCCGAACAGAACTCATCCTCGAGGGTCGCGTTGACGCGGTCCGCGAGGTCGCACTTCATGACGGGAACCGTGCCGCTGTCGGCGACACAGTGATCACCCGCCGGAATGACCGGCGGTTGCGCAGCTCTCGAACCTGGGTGCGCAACGGAGACCGGTGGACCGTGACCGAGGTGCGGCGGAACGGCTCGGTCGACGTCCGCCAGCACGGCCACCGGCGGGGGAGCACGGTGCGGCTTCCCGCGGACTACATCAGGCACCACCTCGAACTCGGCTACGCCGTCACATCACACCGCGCGCAAGGCATCACGACCGACACCGCTCACGTCGTCGTGACCGCTGGGATGACACGCGAAAACCTCTACGTGGCAATGACGCGAGGCCGCGACACGAACAGCGCTTTCGTCGCCGTCGACCGCCCCGATGTCTCCCATGTCGGGCCGCGACCGGGCGGAGACAAGAATGCGACGGCTCGCGGTGTCCTTTTGAGCGCTCTGCAGCACGTGGGCGCCGAACAGTCCGCGCACGAAACGATCGTGGCGCAGCACAATACGTGGGGTTCCGTTGCCCTCCTCGCTGCAGAGTATGAGACCATCGCGGCAGCCGCGCAGCACGACAGATGGGCGGCATTGGTGCGCAGCAGCGGATTCTCTCCCCGCCAGGCCGAGCAGGTCATCAATTCGCCCGCATTTCGTGTGCTGGCAGTGGAACTTCGGCGAGCCGAAGCCCATCATCTCGAGGTCCAGAGCCTGCTTGCTCGCGCGGTTGCAGGACGCGGAATGGATGACGCTCAGGATGTTGCGGCGGTTCTGTGTTCTCGACTAACGACGGCGGTCGGACGTGACGCACGCGCGCGCAGGACGCCGCGACTTATCGCAGGACTTATCCCTAAGGCAATCGGACCGATGACCTTGGAAATGCGCCAAGCTCTCGATGAGCGCTGCGACCTGATCGAATCGCGGGCGAACGCCGTACTCGACGAAGCATTGCTCGCCGGCGCCAGGTGGACTCGGGCACTCGGGCCCGTCCCACGGCGACAGGAGACAACCAGTTGGAGAGAGCAGGCGCGCACAGTGGCGGCATACCGAGACCGCTACGCAATAGCTGGCACAAAAGCACTTGGCACCGCCCCGCAAACAGAGACCCAGCGACGCGATGCCGCTCGCGCTCGTGTCGCGCTGGAGGCCGCGAAGCGTCTCGCGGAAGAACAAGACGCGTTTGCAATTCTCGGCCCGGGACGCACGGCGGGTCCTTCGCCCGTGCGCGTCCGCATGTAATAGCCAGCGTCTGCTCGCACTGCCATCGGGGCTGCCAACCGGCTTGCTTGGGCACGGATGGCCTTGCGAGACAACGACCGGGCGTCGCCTGGCGGCCGTTGTCCCCAGTTGCTTCGGCGGCTTCAAGGGGTCGTAGCAACACCGTACGAGTGAGGTGTTGGTGATGGCGTCGAGAGTGGTGTTGAAGGAGCGCGAGGACCTGTTCTGGGTTCGGGTTCGCGCGGGGATGTCGGCGGCGGCCGCGTGTGAGTCTGTGGGAGTGAATCGCAGACAGGGATATCGGTGGATCAAGGCTTCCGGCGGGCAAATACCCGTTCCGGCCGCGGCGTCTTCGGGGCGCTATCTGGGTCAAGAGGAGCGTCTGCGCATCGCGGATCTTCGGCTGGGCGGCGCAATCGCAGACAGGGATATCGGTGGATCAAGGCTTCTGGCGGGCAAATACCCGTTCCGGCCGCGGCGTCTTCGGGGCGCTATCTGGGTCAAGAGGAGCGTCTGCGCATCGCGGATCTGCGGCTGGGCGGCGCCGGCGTTCGTGCGATCGCCTGGGACCTGGGGCGCTCCGCGTCAACCCGCTTGAGCTCAATCACAATGTGTTCGCGGTGGTTTCGGGACTGTTCAATTACTCGGCTGAGCATCCTGTCCACGACGACAACGCGTCCGTCTCCATCCGTCACGGGCAAGTCGAGGTCGTCCGGTGCCAAGTCGTGTCGTCCCAGAAGGTTGGTATGGGCGTTTAGCGCAGTACGAAGGGTGTTGTCGTCGGCAGTTAGCGCGTACTCCTCGCGAAACACCCAGGTCTCCTCGGAGAGGATACGGTGCAATTGGCGTCGCTCTGTGACGAGCGTCTTGAGGGTGGAGTCATTGATAATTTCCTCAAGCCCGGTGAGGAATTCTAGGCGCCCGACGACCTGACTTCCGACGCGGAGCAGCGCTCCCAGGGAGGTCTTCTTGATGAGGTCGTTGAGCTCACGCGCGCGGAGGTACGGGATCCCAGCCATGACCTGGCCGGAATCGAATCTCTTATGGACTTATGGACTCCAGCGGTCGAAGCAGCAATCCTCGAAGTAACCCAGCCTTACCGAGAGCGGCGGCTGTGCGGAGACGGCTCCTCACTGATTGTTGACGGCTGTCTTGATCTACTCGAACCCAGAACGGGGCGTAGGATCCTGGCCATGGAGGACGGATTTGAGTCGATTGTCGCACCGCGCTGTCGTACGTGCCTGTGCTCCTATGAAGCCTCGGGGACACCCGACTATCCGTACTGGGTTTGCCCCTCCTGCGGGATCCCGCTTCTCAGTTGAGCAACCTCGGTCATGCCCTAACCGTGGCTGGGTGAGCGTGCGTTTATCGTGGCGGTTCCGCTCCGCCTGAAATTCAGTTCACCGCTGCGGGTGCCAGCCAAAGAACTTTGGCATGCGGACCTGCCCCATGTGCATGGGCGGTGCCTTGCGACACAGCTCTACTGAGAAGGGGGTAAGGCCGGCTCTATGCCGTTGTGCGTAGGATCGTGCTCATCTGACCCTGGATACGAACGAACACGCGGGTTTTGGCAAGCGCTACTCTGGCGATATGACCAAGTATGAAGATACCCCCGAGCAAGCTGAAGCCAGTTTGCAGCGCTCCAACGATGAACTGAGCAGACTCGACAACGCGCTCACGGTCGTTGAAGCGCGCTCTGAAGAGCTAGAGCGAGACATCGACGATGCCTTCGCTGCCGGTGACGGTGAGCGACAAGCCAAAGCAGAGGAAGAGATGGAAAGGGTTCAGCAGGAGGTCCAGGACATCAACACTGATCTAGTGGGTGCGCATCAGTACCATGCAGACAATCAAACGTTTTGGTTCGACAGCTGAGCCATCCCTAGCGAAACCTACTTCTTCTTCGCGTTCGCCCGGGCGAGCTTTTCCTTCAGCTTGGCGATCTTGAGTTGAGCCTCCGCGTCCTTGCGGATCTCTCGCGGCGTGCGATTGGTAGCGCCCTTGGTGCGTGCCATGTTTCCCCCAGTTGGTAGGTCCGACTATCGCTTTTTTTATCATAGATGTCGCTCGTGATTACACACGACCGGGCAGAGTCCTGACTCCCGACTTATTCGACGGAGACGATACATCCAAACTCGTAATGACGGGAGCGTTCAGATACGGTTTCGTGGAGAGCTCAGACGGGTTGACGATGAGCGGCAACTTCAGCTCCTGGACTGCTGAAACTGGTACCGGCACGGTCATTGTGCCGTAAGAGAATTGCGCGCGTTATCGATTCGAAAAAGGGGCGCACAACCCGCTCACATCGCTGACCCAGTCAATTTCGCAGGCGCTTCTGACAGCGTTCAATTCATCCGGATGATGTCGGGGCGCGAGGACCTCATTCGGTGATGTCTGTGCCCCACTCTGTCAGATCGCAGTGCACGCTCTGCTGGGTAGAATCCTCGGCCCGACTGATAGGCGAAGATCTTCGATGGTCGTGAGGTCGGGGACGTCCTCATCGCGGCGGACAGCGATCGAGCCTTCGACGCGTGGGCCGGGGGTGAGGGTGGGTGCGCGAAGTAGACTTGGTTTTATGCATGTAACTCAACAACGCGCCGCCCTGCAACGCCAGATCTGGCAGATTGCCAATGAGGTGCGCGGGGCAGTCGATGGCTGGGATTTCAAGCAATATGTGCTCGGCACCCTGTTCTACCGCTTCATTAGCGAGAACTTCTCCGGTTACATCGAGGGTGGCGATGACAGCATCCACTATTCCCGACTGTCCGATGACATCGTCACCGATGATGTCAGGGACGATGCCATCAAGACCAAGGGTTATTTCATTTACCCTAGCCAGTTGTTCACCAATGTGGCCGCCGCTGCCCCAGCCAACAAAGCCCTGAACACTGACTTGGCCAACATTTTCACTGCCGTCGAAGGCTCGGCCAGCGGCTACCCGTCCGAGCTGGACATCAAGGGCCTGTTCGCTGACTTCGACACCACCAGCAACCGCCTCGGCAACACCGTCAAAGAGAAGAACGCCCGCCTGGCCGCGGTACTCAAAGGCGTGGCCGAACTGAACTTCGGCGACTTCGAGGGCAACCACATCGACCTTTTCGGCGACGCCTACGAATTCCTCATCTCCAACTACGCCGCCAACGCCGGAAAATCGGGTGGCGAGTTCTTCACCCCGCAGCACGTCTCCAAACTCATCGCCCAACTGGCCATGCACGGGCAAACCCAGGTCAATAAGATCTACGACCCGGCTTGTGGATCCGGTTCTCTGCTACTGCAAGCCAAGAAGCACTTCGATTCCCACATCATCGAAGAGGGATTCTTTGGTCAGGAAATCAACCACACCACGTACAACCTGGCGCGGATGAACATGTTCCTGCACAACATCAACTATGACAAATTCAACATTCAACTCGGCGACACGCTGCGCACACCACATTTTGGCGACGAGAAGCCCTTCGATGCCATTGTCTCCAACCCGCCGTATTCAGTGAAGTGGATCGGCTCGGATGACCCCACACTAATCAACGACGACCGTTTCGCGCCTGCAGGGGTGTTGGCACCAAGATCTAAGGCCGACTTCGCTTTTGTGTTGCACGCGCTGCACTATCTCTCCGGCAAGGGACGTGCAGCCATCGTCTGCTTCCCTGGCATCTTCTACCGGGGTGGCGCGGAGCAGAAAATCCGTCGATACCTGGTAGATAACAATTACGTAGAGACCGTTATTGCACTGGCGCCAAACCTGTTCTTCGGCACTACCATCGCAGTGAATATTTTGGTGCTATCGAAGCACAAAGCCGATACAAAGATCCAGTTCATCGACGCCAGCGGGCTGTTCAAAAAGGCAGTCAATTACAACGTACTCACGGACAATGATGACGAAGACAATCCGGGGCACATACAGCAGATCATGCAGGTGTTTGACACTAAAGCCGACCTCGCGCACTTCGCCACGTCGGTGGATTTCGATGCCATAGTCGACAAGGATTACAACCTGTCGGTCAGTAGTTATGTGGTAGCCGAGGACACTCGCGAAGTTATCAACATCACCGAGCTCAATGCACGCATCGAACAAGTCGTCGCGCGCCAGGTCGAACTGCGTTCTTCGATTGACGCGATCGTTGCCGACCTGGATGGCTCAGAGTGAGCCGAATTGCCGAACTGATCGCGGAATACTGCCCGAACGGAGTTGAATACAAACAACTCTCAGAATTGGCGAACACAGTTCCCGGGCTTAGTGGCAAGAGTAAAGCAGATTTTCAAGATGGCAATGCGCGCTTTGCCTCGTATAGGAATATTTTCGCTAACCCAGTTTTGGACTTACAAGCCCCGGACTTGGTCAAGGTGAAAGAAGGTGAGAAACAGAACTCTCTTCAGCTGGGAGACATTCTCTTCACCGGCTCTTCAGAGTCATTTGACGAGGTCGGGATGTCGTCAGTTGTTACCACGGAACCGCAGGAGCCTATCTATCTCAATAGCTTCTGTTTCATCGTCCGGCCAAACCGAAATGACTTGCTCGACCCGGAATTCGCTAAGCATTTGTTTCGTAGCGAATCGGTAAGGAAGCAGATTCGTGGAACCGCCAACGGAGTTACACGGATCAATATCTCAAAGCCGCGATTCATGAAAGTCTCGATTCCGGTTCCGCCGCTTGAGGTGCAACGTGCCATCGTTGAGACTCTTGATTCGTTCAGTCTGCTGGAAGCGAAGCTGGGAGCTGCGCTGGAAGCAGAACTCGACGCCCGCCGCCAACAACATGCCTATTATCGCCGCGTGATTCTGAAGAGCGTTGGCGCCGCGAGCGCGTCGTTAGCAAGCCTTGGTAAGTGGCAGGGCGGTATCACCCCTTCCAAGAGCGAGTCGCGATACTGGGCCAACGGGGACATGCCTTGGCTTGCGTCGATGGATATCAGTGATGAGTCGACGGATGAAATTCGAGGTCGGGTGACCGAAGCCGCCTTGAAAGAGACCTCCCTCAAGATCGTTCCCGCTCCGGCCGTTGCCGTGGTTATGCGGTCGAATATCTTGCGCCGCCGGCTACCGATCGGTCTGGTCAAGGTCGACACGACGGTCAACCAGGACATACGTGCACTTATCCCGCGCGAGGGTGTCGATCCGGAATACGTCTTTCAAGTGCTGAGGGCTGACAGCGAAGAGATCCGTGGCCAGTGCGTGCGTACGGATGGATCGATGGCTGCTTTGAATTCGCAGGAGTTCTTTGCATGGGAGATTCCGCTGCCTTCGCTTGAGGAACAGCGCAGCATCGCCGCCGAACTTCGGTCGTTCGAAGTTTTCGTTGATGACCTCGTTACTGGTCTCCCTACCGAGCTTGCTGCGCGGCGGACGCAGTACGAGTACCACCGCGACAGGTTACTCGCATTCAAAGAATTGAATGAGGACGCGACATAACATGGGTAAGACGCTCACAGAGGTCGCTAGCCAGCTGAGCGCCACAGATAAAAAGGTGCAGCTGATCTACGCCTTTAACGGCACCGGGAAAACCCGCCTTTCCCGTGAGTTCAAGCACCTCGTTGCCCCCAAGAGCGGGGATAGCGAAGAAGGATCCGCCGACAAACTGGCACCGCCACGCACCAAGATTCTGTACTACAGCGCCTTCACCGAAGACCTCTTTTATTGGGACAATGACCTCGAGATGGATGCTACTCCGAAGCTCTTGATCCAGCCCAACTCATTTACTGACTGGTTGCTCGCACTACTCAGAGATCTCGGACAAGATGGAAATATTGTCAGGAACTTCCAGCATTATGCCAGCGACAAGCTGACCCCACATTTTAACGAAACCTTCTCTGAGATCACTTTCTCACTCGAGCGGGGGGACGATGAAAACTCCGGCAGCCTCAAGATTTCAAAAGGTGAAGAGAGCAACTTCATCTGGAGTGTTTTCTACACGTTGTTGGACCAAGCCGTATATACGCTCAACATTGTTGAAGCCGAAGACCGCGAAACCCCGCAGTTCGATCGGCTTGAATATGTGTTCATAGACGACCCGGTAAGTTCCCTGGACGAAAACCATTTGATCGAGCTAGCCGTCAATCTTGCGGGTTTGATCAATACCAGTCCAGATTGGCTGAAGTTCATTATCACCACCCACAGCCCTTTGTTCTACAACGTGCTTCATAACGAGTTAGGTCTTGCCAAGAATGGCAAGAACAAGGGCTGTTATCTACTACGCCGTCTCGAAGACGGCACTTTCGATCTGGATGTTAAATATGGTGATTCCAACACCAGCTTTTCCTATCATCTGCATCTTAGGAAGACTCTTGAACAGGCGATTTCTGCCGGCCAAGTCGAGCGGTATCACTTCACGCTCCTTCGTAACCTCTACGAGAAAACAGCAAGCTTCCTTGGCTACCGAGACTGGTCGGACCTTTTGCCCGATGACAAGCAGACCTATTTGAAACGCATTATTAATTTCACCAGTCACAGTAGCTTGTCCGGTGAGGCGGTTGCCGAGCCGACGCCGCAAGAGAAGCAGACAGTTAAGTTTCTTCTGGACAATCTGATTAATAAGTACGGCTATTGGCAGGAGCAACAGAATGGTTGAGCAAACCAAGCCGATCGTCGAAGCTAGCAACTTCATCGTTCTTGACAGATACGTCAAAGCATGGACGTCTACGGCAAGCTACCAAACTGAGTCTGACCTGGAACGCGAGTTCCTCCAAGACCTTGTCGATTTGGGGTATGAATACCTACCAGATCTGAGTACACCGCCATCGTTGCTAACCAACGTCCGTGAGCAGCTACAAGCGTTGAACAATGTGGAGTTCTTAGATGGCGAATGGGCGCGTTTCGTGGAATCTTGGCTGGATAGGTCGAGTGATGGCGTGGTCGAAAAAACTCGGAAGATTCACGACGACTACGTTCATGACTTTGTGTTCGACGATGGTCGAATCCAGAACATCTATCTGCTCGACAAGAAAAACATTGCTCGCAACAAGGTCCAGGTGATCAAGCAGTTCCAGCAAACCGGCAGCCACGCCAACCGCTACGATGTGACCGTTCTGGTCAACGGTCTGCCTCTAGTCCAGGTAGAGCTGAAGAGGCGTGGCGTAGCCATCCGCGAGGCCTTTAACCAGGTACACCGCTACAGCAAGGAGAGCTTCAACGGCGAGCAGTCCCTGTTCAGGTATTTGCAGCTATTCGTAATCTCCAACGGTACCGACACGCGCTACTTCGCCAACACAACGCAGCGCGGTAAGAACAGCTTTGACTTCACCATGAACTGGGCGCAGGCAGATAACAGCCCGATCAAGGACCTGAAGGACTTTACCGCCACCTTCTTCCAGAAACACACTTTACTCAATGTACTGCTGAGCTATTCCGTCTTCGATGTCGGCAATACGCTGCTGGTGATGCGGCCGTATCAGATTGCCGCGACTGAGCGCATCTTGTGGAAGATCAAGAGTGCGTATCAGGCCAAACACTGGAACAGCACCGAGAGCGGCGGCTACATCTGGCATACGACTGGTTCGGGGAAAACCCTGACCAGCTTTAAGGCCGCGCGCCTTGCGACGGAGCTTGATTTTATCGACAAAGTATTCTTCGTAGTGGACCGCAAAGATCTGGATTACCAGACCATGAAGGAATACCAGCGTTTCTCGCCCGATAGTGTGAACGGTTCGGATAGCACGGCGGCCCTGAAACGCAATCTGGACAAGGACGACAACAAGATCATCGTCACCACCATCCAGAAGCTCAACAACCTAATGAGGAGCGAAAACGATCTGCCAATTTACGGCAGGCAAGTGGTCTTCATCTTCGACGAGTGCCATCGCAGTCAGTTCGGCGAGGCACAGAGGAACCTGACTAAGAGGTTCAAAAAGTTCTACCAGTTCGGTTTTACCGGTACCCCGATCTTCCCGCAGAACGCTCTGGGGGCGGATACCACAGCGAGCGTGTTCGGCCGAGAGCTGCACTCGTACGTCATCACTGATGCTATTCGTGACGGGAAGGTTCTCAAGTTCAAGGTGGACTACAGCGACGTTCGTCCGCAGTTCAAAAGCATCGAAAGCGAGCAGGACGAGAAGAAGCTCAGCGCCGCGGAAAACCGGGAGGCCTTGCTGCACCCGGATCGCATCCGTGAAATCACCCAATACATCCTCGACACCTTCCGGCAGAAGACTCACCGCCTACAAGCGGGAGCCAAGGGCTTCAATGCTATGTTCGCCGTGAGTAGCGTGGACGCAGCGAAGCTTTATTACGAAGCTTTCAAGACCTTACAGAAAAGCCGCGACAAGCCTTTGAAGGTTGCGACCATTTTCTCGTACGCTGCCAATGAGGAGCAGGATGCGGTAGGTGAGATAGCGGATGAAGGTTTTGAAGTCTCAGCCTTGGGCACCAGCGCCAAAGAGTTCCTGAACGCAGTCGTTGCCGACTATAACTCACTGTTCAAAACCAGCTTCAGCGTGGACAGCAAAGGCTTCCAGAATTACTACCGTGACCTGGCAAAGCGCGTAAAAGACCAGGACGTGGATTTGCTCATCGTGGTCGGAATGTTCCTGACGGGCTTCGACGCGC
This sequence comes from Cryobacterium sp. TMT1-19, assembly GCF_004403055.1. Lineage (NCBI taxonomy): Bacteria > Bacillati > Actinomycetota > Actinomycetes > Micrococcales > Microbacteriaceae > Cryobacterium > Cryobacterium sp. TMT1-19. The sequence continues at coordinate 74,393 of NZ_SOHB01000017.1, read as the reverse complement.
CCACGCTGAACACCTTGTTTGTGGACAAGAACCTGCGCTACCACGGCCTGGTTCAGGCCTATTCGCGTACCAACCGCATTTTCGACTCCACTAAGACCTTCGGCAATGTCGTCACCTTCCGCGACTTGGAAGACGCAACCATCGACGCCATTACCCTATTCGGCGACAAGAACACCCGCAATGTGGTGCTGGAGAAGAGCTATACCGAGTACATGGAAGGCTTCACTGACGTAGCCACAGGAGAGGCCCGGCGCGGATTCGTCGACGTGGTGAGCGAACTTGGGAAGAGATTCCCTGATCCCGTGGACATCGTCAGAGAGTCCGATAAGAAGGCATTTGCAAAGCTGTTCGGTGAGTACCTGCGCGTGGAGAACGTGCTGCAGAACTACGATGAATTCGCCAGCCTAAAGGCCTTGCAGAGCATCGACACGGGCGATCCCCAGGCTGTGGAGGATTTCAAGACCAAGCACTACCTGAGCGACGACGACCTAGCTGTATTGCAGAAGATTCAGGTTCCCACCGATCGGATAATCCAGGACTACCGGTCCACCTACAACGACATCCGCGACTGGCTACGCCGCGAGAAAGCCTCGGCGGAGAAAGTGCGTTCCAGTATCGACTGGGATGATGTGATGTTCGAAGTGGATCTGCTTAGATCGCAGGAGATCAATCTTGATTACATTCTGGAGTTGATCTTCGAGAAGAACAAGAAGACCAAGGACAAGGTGTCTTTGGTCGAGGAAGCGCGCCGGATGATTCGCGCTAGCCTCGGCAACCGGGCTAAGGAAAGCCTTGTGGTGGATTTCATCAATCAGACTGATTTGGACACACTGGCGGATAAGGCCAGCGTAATCGAGGCATTTTTCAGCTTTGCGCAGGCGGAGCAGCAGCGCGAGGCCCAGGAACTAATCAACGATGAAGCACTCAATGTTGAAGCCGCCAGACGTTATATCAGCAACTCGCTCAGGCGTGAATTTGCCAGCGAGAACGGCACCGAACTGAATGCGCTTCTTCCCAGAATGAGCCCGCTTAATCCGGAGTACCTAACAAAAAAGCACAGCGTCTTCCAGAAGATAGCCGCATTCGTTGAGAAATTCAAAGGTGTTGGTGGCGAGGTCTGAGCTGAGGCTCTTCTGCTTATCGAGGGACTGAGCTGAAATACGCATCTCGACAATGTTCACCAGCTGTGTCGTCGCGAGTACTTTGCCCGTGCGCATCCGATTGTAGTTTCCGGCCAACGCGACAATTGCCGTGTGCGTGGGGAGAGTTCTCCGGCTGTCTACGAAATCTCCGTCAGAGGTGATGAGAGGCACTAGGATCCGGACAGTCGTAAGATTCAGGCGATCTCGCTAAGAAGGTTAAGGGTTGGTCCCAAGCGGGATATGCCGTTGGGGCTTTTTCGGCTTGAGCCGCGCTTCGTCTTCGGCCACTCCGCGGAGTTGTTCGGAGAGGGCAGCGGTTGGGGCGTACCCGTTAGTGGTGATGAGCAGAAATGCCTTTGCTGCAGCGATCCGATCTGGGGTGCGCCAGGCGTTCTGCCAGGCATCTGTCTCGATGAGATGTCGTGCGACGACGCGTAAATCCGACTCGATTTCAGCGTACGCACCGATCGCGTTCACGCTCGCTAACTCGACGGCGTCGCGAACCGCGCCCAGCACGAGCTCGGGGTCATCCTCTCCCTTGAGCAGGCCGCCGGCGAGACGTGTTGCGAGGGCCTTGCGGCCGCGAGTGCCTATACCGCGAACTGCCGGGAGCGCCTCTATCTCTTCAGCAAGTTCCCTCCGTCTTGCCCACCTCGCGGCAACGTCCCGGGATCGATTCTCTCTATCTCGTTCCTCTTGCCGGCCCTGTAGCTCATCTATTCGATCGCTCCACTCGGGAGTAGCCATGTAAAGGAAGCTTTCGCCGGCAGCGACCCAACGAACGTAGACGCCGTCGAGCTCGCCGTCATATTTCTTGAAGTCCTTGACCTCGGGCTCAAGTGCCGCAGTCTCGTTTTCTTCGCTCATCTCGGAGACGGAGTCCTCGAAACTGAACTCTGTTGCGTCGATAGAAAGGAACGGCGCATTCATCGCTTTCGCGACATCCAGTGCTTCGTCGAGTCCGACCTGAGCATTGACGAAAATAACGGATGGTTCGGTACCGAAACTGGCGTTTAGGACCGGGAGGCCACGTTCGCGTGCGCCGGCTCGCGCGTTCTTGAGCACAAGCGACATTTCGGGTCCTGGCGCGCGTTCGATCGTCATGGCATGACTGTACCGACTTTCCGGGCCTTGGCCTCGGTGGCGCCCGATGAAAACGAGGAAGAGGAGACCCTGGCTCAAAGTCGCAAGATGCGACCAGCTTGGCAACTGATGATGAGGGCGTTGCCGAATCGGATCGCTGTGCCATTGGCGAGCACAACAGGCGCGGCCTCTCAGATCAAGCCGTGACTCGCGTGGGCCGATATCGCACGGCGACTGCACCCGACTGGAACTCATTGCGGTCCACAAGCTCGAGCTGAATGCGCTCACGCAGACCGGCAAGCAAAGTCGGCCCGTGCCCGTCAAGGACCGGCTGCACCAAAAACTCATACTCGTCGATCAGCCCCAGATCGGCCAACGCCCGGGGGAGCGTCACGCCACCCACCCACAGGCCCTCGCCTGGTTCCTGCTTGAACCGCTGAACCGCTGCTCCCAGGTCGCCTCGCACTAGCTCGGCATTCCAATCGACCTCGCTCAGTGTGCTCGACACGACGTACTTCTTCGCCCGGTCGATGGTCTCGGCGAACGGTTTCTGCCAGTCCTTCATCCAGTCGGGCCACGTGCCCGTGGGCGGCTTCCGCCACGCTGACTCCATCATCTCGTAGGTCACTCGGCCGAAGAGCAGGGCATCGGCTCGCTCCAGCTGAGCTGTCCAGTAGCGCATCGACTCCTCGTCTGGGGGGAGTCCTGCGTCGTGATGGCAGCAGCCGTCGAGCGTGACGTTGATCGAGTATCGGAGTGGTCTCATCTCGTTGCTCTCCTTTGATGCGCCCCGTTCGTCGGACCGATCTCAATCGAATGCCGGGGCTGTTCCTTATCGACGCCCAAAATAGCGCCCAATGTACAGCACTGTCCGTGATGCGAACCAGACCGCGGACCGAGCGTACGACCGATCGCCACCACCAGCGATGCTCGATCACATGCGGCGGCACATGGGGGAGAGGTTGAGAGGGCTCCTGATGGCGCTCATAACGGGTTCCCGAGGTCATCATTTACTCATCTAATTCATCTCAATTTGACCCAAAACGATGACCTACAATTGGAAGCAGCGAACCGCCCGGTTCCCTGTAAACACAAGGGAATCCGAGGGTTTTCGGAGACATTCGGTAACGACTGAATTAAGGCCAGAACCTTCAAGGGGTCGCAGGTTCAAATCCTGTCAGCCCGACCAAAGGGGCCGTTCGCGAAACTCTTCACGAAACGGTCCGGTCGAAACAAAAAGAAATCGCTCCTGAGGCTTCTCAGGAGCGATTTCTGGTTTTCGGGCTTCTCGCGTCCGGTGTCGGTCGCGATTCTTGAGTTGTGGTTGTCTTCTCGGCTGCTGAGCGTGTTTTAAGGCGATTTCAGGCGCGCCGCATTGTTTCGAAAGCTGGGTGTTTTGCCCTCTCGGGCAGTACGTGGACCGTTGCGGGACGGTTAGGTCCGTAACGGTGGTCCGCCGGTCTCGTCCGATGCAAGGTGTTTGGCTTTGTCCGGCCGCACTACGCCGGCCGGGTAGGTGTCGGTGTAGGGGTTGTGCCATTCGCGGTCGCGTCTGCGAATCGTACGGGCAATGGGTTCTCCGTGGACGTGCTTCTTAGCGTCGTCTTTGATTTTGTCGCTGATGAAGGCTGCGATTTTGCGGAGGTTGAAGTTCGTCAGGAGGATTGTCACGATGATTTGCGCGGCGCCGAATCCGCGGACACGGCGGCGGCTGGCGGATTCGATGTCTTCGGTTCCGCCGCTCTTGATCTGGTTGTTCAGTGATTCGATGGAGTTGCGGGCGTGGGTGTGGAACTTGTCCCATTCCGGGGTGCCGTATTCAAATGCCTGGGCCGTGCGCTTGAACTGCGCGGTGTCGAAGGACACGGAGTGCTGGGTGCAGATCTTGTCGGCGAAGTTGGGAAGGTCTGCCCCGTCGACCGCGGGTCGGGCTTTGTCCGTCACGGTCTTGAGCAGCTCCCGGAGGGGGCAGGTCACCGTCGGGCTGGGACCGAGGGCCGGGCAACGTAGCACGACTCGGCCCTTTGCATCGGGTTTCTCCTTGACGTGGAGCTGGAATGCGGTGCGGCTCTTGATGCGCTCCCGGTAGGTCGCCGTGTCGATGATGTTGCCCAGGAGGTCCTTCGTTGCGTTTTGGAGCGGTTCGGGGGTTCCTGGGCAGTAGGTGCCGCCTTCGATGAAGTGGGCGCCGCGGTCTCCGCCTTTGGCGCCCAAGTTGGTGATGCGGTAGTCAGTTGATGGCGTGAAGCCTTCTTTGAGCGCATCGTCGTGAAGTCGTTCCGGCGTCGAGTTGGCCCAGTATTGTTTGTCAGCGTCCCCGACGCCGGCCTCCAGTCCGAGGGCTTTGGTCGCTCTCATGAGGGAGACGGCTTCTTCGGCAACGCGGACGTTGGGCAGGCTCATGGTTGCAGCGACGGCCAGTCCGGGAAATCTGTGCTGTCCGGGGGCTTCGGAGTCGACGCGGACGGCGATGTTGATTTCCCAGCCCCAGCGGAAGTTTGCGAATCCGGCTTTCTTGTTTGGAGTGGTGTTGTCGATTTCCCCTTTGGGCATGTCGACGCGTTCACCGGTCGTGACGTGCCAGCCAACGAAGGCATCCACCGGACCAGGCTTGAGGGTTCGCTTTTCTTCGACCTTGGCCTCGTCTGCAACTCGCTGTGCGAGGGTCCTGTGTGAGTACCCCTTTTTTGTCGGGGCGCCGACGTACGTTTGGTCAAAGGAAATATCGACCTTCTTGGAGGCGCGACGGATGTCGCGTGACTGCTCGTTGAAGGTCATGACGAGGAAAAGCTTCGTGAATTCGTCCAGGCGAGCTTTGCGTTTGTCGGCCAGCACTGCGTCGTGCGCGCGGAGAATTTCCTGAATTTGGGTGTACGTCTTCGAGTGTCGGCGTTCTTGAGGGAAGGGGTCCATCAGGTCGTTGATGCGGTGAAAGGCCCGGCTGGTGTTGGCGTACCAACGATTCTTCTCAGCGATATGACCGACGAAGTCTGTCGTCGGGGCCTCCAGCCCGAGAAGTTCTCGAGAAGCATCGCTGAGGCGGAACATAAACAGGTCACGCACGCACGTGAGGTGCATCGCCGTGCCCTCTTTGGCTAGCAGCAGCATCCCGGTGAGAATGGCCCGTTCTGAGATGAGAGACGGGCGACCGCCGATACTGAACGCGGCCGCATCTTCGTCCCTCCAGTCCTGAAGTCGCTCGAGGACACCGGTCTTGCGAACCCGGCCTTCCATGAGTGCCACGGTGGCGTCGTCGATGAGCTGGTGAATGTGGCCGCGGCCCATCACCTCCGCCTGCGTCATTCCGCCGAGGTCGGGTTCGTATCCGTTGAACGCGTAGTCGATGTCGCCGGCGCTCATCGGGCGACCTCTTCACCGATGATGAGACCGACGTAGGCGCTGGTGTTCGCCGGTTTGGCGTGCACGAGGTGCTTGTCCAAGCTGTGGGCGGAGGCGAACCCGGCGATGGCCAGGAGCACCGAGACCGGGAGTCCGTTGTCGATTTGGGCGATGATCCAGGTTGAGCGCAGCCTGGACACGGTGGCTCGCACGCGGGCGGGATGCTCGGTCAGGAAGTTCTGGATGACCCGTGGTCGATACTCGTCCCAGCGATACCCACGGAAGACGAAGTCCTGGGGGTTGGTGCGGTCCTGGATGCTGCGCAGCAGGGTGCGGTTCCAGAGGTGCATGACCGGGACCCGGCGCGGACGCTTCCCCGGAATGTTCACGAACACCCGGCCGTCGACGATTTCAATGTCGCCGATTCGCGTGTCGATGATTTCGTCTGCGCGGAGGCCGGCGCCCCCGGCGAGGCCGAGGAGTGCCCAGGCGTTTCGTCGTTTCAGGTCGGTGGTGAGGCTTGCGGCCCAACTGTGCATGGTGGCGGCGTCGGAGACGGTGAATGGGCGACGACCGGGAAGGTGAGGCGCCGGGAGGCGTTTGATGCCGGCGCCCGCGAGGGTGTCGGCAACGGTGCCGACCTGCCTGACGAATCCCCAGCGGTGGGATTCAGAGTGCTTCGGTAGACACGCGTGCAGATACCGGGACACGTTGTTCTGCGTGTACACACGCTCGACGGTGAGCTGCGTGCCCGTTGTCGTCCACACCCAGGCTGCAAAGCGTGCTGACATCGACATGAGTCGGCGGGTCGCGTCGAAAGTGCGCGGTTGCATCTGGACGGCATTCAAGATGGTGAATTCGCGCACGGCGGCCCATTGCACGGGGGAGACGTGCGGCCGGTACCGCACGATGATTCCCCACACGTAGTCGGGAATCTCCGGGTCCAAAGCGCGAAGATGCGCGTACGTCGCGGAGTCGGCGTGGAAAATGTCGTTGAGTTGGTCTTTTCTGTTCACGAACGTTATGTGCGTGGGGGTTTTCAAAAGCTGCAGCCGAAAACACCCCTCCCTGAACATCGTTGTTCACCAGTGTGAGCAAAAATCCCGGTCAAACCCGTTTACCGGGCGCGGGAGGACGGATTGAATTGCCCTGTTCTGGGGGCAAATGTGGCGACTTTGTCGAGGGCGGCGAGGTTCTGGAGTCCGGAAATGCGTAGCAATTCGTGGGTGGGGGTGTCGCTGAGGAGGTGTTCGAGTAGCCAGGTGGTGCGCATCCGGCTGGGGCGCACGTCCAGTTCCGTGCGTGCTCGCTGCAGAAAGTCTGTGATCTGTCCCGGATTCACGCCGGTGCGGCCGGGGCGGAAGAGCCAGCCTGTCGTGTGGAGGTTGTTTTGCAGCCGGCGAAGAGGACGCTGCCAGGCGGGGAGGAGGGGAACGACGCGGGGCCGACTCTCCCACACGATCACCTGAATCTGATCGTCGCGAATGTCGAGGTCGCTGACACGGACGTTGAGGAGCTCACGGGTGGCGAGGCCGGCACCGAGCCCCAGGGCCAACAGCACGATCGCATCGTTCTGACGTCGGCGTGTACCCTGGGTGATCGCCCAGCTGTGAAGTGCTGCGATCTCGCTGGGTGTGTACGGTTTCGTCGGTGCCGATCGTGGAATTGCTCGTCTGCCGCGGACAGTCTCCGCGGGGTTCAGCGCCTCGACCATGAGCGACAGGGTTGACCGGTGAGTGGCCTTACTCCCTCGGGCGTACCGCGTCATACCGAGATGAATGAACTCGTCGACGGTGACAAGTCGGAAAATTCGTGGTCTCTGCAATGGTGTGCCTCGGCTCTGCCAGCACCAGAGCACGAATGCCGAGGCAGCGGGATACAGCGAAGTGACATCACGACCGGAGTGTGCCGCGGTGTCTGTGACCGCCTCGGTGACGAACGCGCCGATTGTGTCCCAGTACGGCAGGGCGTTAATCGGCCGGTAATCGTGCGACGGCTCGCGGACATCGGTCATGATCGGACCAAACTCCGAGGCACCGGGTCGATGCGGACGACGGCTGTGGATTCTCGAGTTGTGCACCAGACGCCGGGGGCCCACAGGTTGATCAGCAGCACCATGGGGTATCCGAGGACGCAGCGAACGACCTCGATGAGGTCAACGTCCTCCGTCGCGGCGGAGCCCCAGCATCCCCGGAAACGCGGGGCTGGGCACTCGCTGGAGTTGCCGCCGGGTGAGGTCTAGCCAGTATCTCGTTCCGGACTCGGTCGTCACGACGTAGCAGCCGGTTGCGTCATCCGTTAGCGATTCCATCGTGCGCTCCCTGCGGCGTCCCGGTCAACTGCCCGGCCCAGCAGGCGGATCTGCTGGTGCGGGCTCGATGCTCAGGATTTGCGTCGACAGATGCCAGCGGTACTCCAGCAGGTCCGCTTCTCGAATGTCAGGTTTCATCGTCCAATACCCAGTTTCACCGACGGTGCAGCGCACGATTTCGATAAGTGGCCGCGCTTGGTCGTTCACCGTCGGGGCTGAGCCAGGACCCGAACGTCGGGTAACAGTCATCGCGTCCAGGTCGAACCTGTGGGTGGTGCCGTGGGTCGTCGTGACGATCCAAAGTTCTCCTTCAGGACCGACCAGTGTCTCTGTGCGCTTCATCACTCGCTCCGCCTCCTTTGCGGTGACGAGGTCTACCAGTTGGGGAGGTCAGGCCGCTGAAGCACAACCCTAGGGAAATCGCTGATTCCAAACCACCGACTCAGCGACAAAGCGCTGCGCTCGGTCTTTCGGAGCACCGCGCATAGATCCCTCGAGGTCGCAATCCGTGCGACCCGAAGGGGAACACCATGCACAACGAATACCATCCGTCAGAACTTCACGACAAGGCGCGGGGACTTTGGACACTGGCCGGCGACCGCGGTGACAGTTCCGCGCTCTACGAACGCGCCGATGGCCGAGTCGCACGCGAAGGAATACCACTTCACGACGTGATCTCCCGGCGGGCGGCGAACTGGGCCGAGGCCCTGTATCGGTACGAACACTTCTGGCGGGTGAACGGCCGTAGCCCGCGTGAGAACACTCGCGACCGGTCCAGTCTCCCGCCGGAGGAACGTCGCATGGGGGAGTGGGCCCGCCACCAACGACGCTTCGACGACAGACTCAGCAGCTACCAAAAGGTCCGGCTCGACGTGTCACCCGCTTACGAGTGGGACCCGCTCGAATCGGTCTGGCAGGCACACCTCGCCGAGTGCGAACAGCACGGTCGGACAACCGGCCGCCTGCCCCGCCTCCACGCGGCAGATCCGGCCGAATTCGCCCTGGCACGGTGGCTCGGCCGACAACTTCGCCAGCTACAGCAAAGGACTCTGCCCGACAGCCGCGCGACTCAAGTTGAAGGGCTCCTGGCCCGCAGGATCGAGATCAATGACTCACCGTGCCCCTGATACTCATGGCAGACGGGTCTAGAGCCATCGTGTGCCGTGTTTTTCTGTGAGTTCCTTGATCGGTACTCACTGACCATCGCACGATGTTTTCCTACGTTGTTGGCCCAACGCACCAAGACCGGGAACCACACCACTCCGCGGGACGCAGGCATTAGTAGCTATACGGAAATCGATCAGTATACGGATTTCTGACATTGCGGGCGGGCCGTTCCTCCTTCGATCCGCCGAGCATGGGCTCTGCTTCATGGGTGGCCAAAGTGGTCGGTCCACCCAGATGCAGCTTCAGGCCGACACGGTGTCACATCCGCGGGGCATACTGGCCAGATGAGCCTCGAGATACCAAAGTTGATCCCCGGCGTTGATCCCGCCGGCGTTTATGAGATCGTCCTCAAGGACTCGAGCATTCTGACGGTCGCTTTGGCATCAGGGTGGCCGATGCTGCTACAGCGCTTCCCCATCGCTGGCGCGGAGCGGCTGTGGCTGGACCGGACCCCGCACGAATTCGACTCACTGCCAGCGTTCGTGGTCGGCGAGCCCGTAATCCTCAATGATGCTCGCGGCACGTTCCGGAGCCCTCCCATCGCCTGGATCGTCCGACTCAACGACGATGATGACGACGAGTAGGCGGGAGCCCGGAGCGTATTGTGCTGATGCCGATTCACCCGAGGCACGAGGCCTCGACCGTGACCGGAAGGCAGAGTCGAGTTTTGAGGGCGTGGGCTCGCCACGCAAATTCGACGCTTCCCCGTCTTGGCGCGGGAGCGTGTTGGGTGGTTGTTCAGGGAGTTCGACCTACCGCGAGCGGTCGACCGAGAGGATCTTGCCGGAGACGACCGTAGGGTCAGGTGTCGAAATAGCATGTACTTCGACGCTCGAGCTGTTCTCCACGGATGAAGTTCAATTGCAGAACATGTAGATTCGATGCCGCTCGACCTGGAAGGTGTCGACGACGATGATTCGGAGCCTCGCGCATGAACGAAAACCCTGATGCGACAACGCACGAGAGACTCAATCCTGATCTCCGAAGCATTCCCAATAAGCCAGGGGTTTACCGGGTGGAGACGCTCTCGGGCACCGTCCATATAATCTCCACCATCGGACGCTTGACTTGGAGGCGGCTGCCCGCACCCACGTCGGGAGCAGGAACCTATGACGGTAAAGCGGTGATCCTGAGTGATATGTCGGGCCTCGAAGTCGGTGAGCGCGGACTGCTCATCATTTCCGACGGCAGCTATTTGTACGGTCCGTCGATACACTCAACCGCGCGCATCGAAACACCCTCGAATCTAACGTGCCGTGAGGGCGCCGCGCCGGGGCCACAACCACGCCCCGCCGGATTCGCTCCCGAGCTTCGCCTGCGACCCCACGGTAGAGCGGCGACAGCTTCAGCCGCTGAAAGCGGGCCGAGGCTGGTGGGCGATTACACCGAGCTTGTGACAACGTCTTGCGATCTTGACGCCAGGTGAGAAACGAGGCGGTAGTTTCGTTCACACGGAGCCCGAAAACGTCATCGCGCTGCCAGTGAGCCAAACTCGAAACTGATCTGAAAGGTCGACATGAGATCGAAGGGCGGTGTGGCACGCATGCCGCTCTTCATGGATGTTGACGGCGGGCTCTGCGGCCTGACTTTTAACAATGTGGCGGTCTGGAAGGAATTGGATAGGTTTCCGACGTTCGCTCCTGCGCCCTATCCTTCCCATGCCTGGGTCAGCCGCGCAGCGGTCGCCGCCTTGAACGAATTGATCGACGAGAGACTCGTCGAGCCGATCTGGTGCACGTCATGGGATGCCGGCGCCAACTTCTTAATTCCGGCGCTTGGGCTGCACGGGGGCCCGTGGCGGGTAGCCACGGTGGGCACGCGACAGGGGGACCTGATGTTTCGTGACATCTGGATCAAGACGAAAGCCGTGAGCCGTGTCGTGACGGATCAGGATTTCGTCATGGTCGACGACCTCCTCGGCGACGAGAACCGCGGCCCATGGACACCACAACGCCGGAGCATGGATCAGGCCTTCGGCAGCACGACCTCACTCTTGGTCGGTACCAAGCCCGAGAGGGGATTGACAGTTGATGACGTCCTTCGTATTCGGGCGTACGTCCAATACCGGGAGGGTGCAGTCGATGCGCCCTAGGACCGCGCGACGAGGCCGTGGCTCGTCGATATGGACAAACCAGGACCAGCCAAGTCGTGAATGGAGACCCACGGATGAACGATAGTGACGGCGGAGATGCCAATGACTCCGATGTGGTCCTCACGACCGGCCTCCAAGAGATTCCTGACATTCCCGGCGTGTACACGGTCGAGACGCTTTCGGGGACTGTCCACCTCATATCCACTGTTGGTCGGTTGACGTGGACAAGGTTGCCGACGCCCACCTCGGGCTCGGCAGTTTACGACGGTCAGTGCGTGATCCTAAGTGAGATGGGGGATTTCGTTGTCGGGCGACGCGGTCGCCTGACCGTCTCGGATGCCAGTTATCTGTATGGCAGCACGACGCATTTGACGGCTCGCATCATCAGGATCACCGTTGAACCCGGGAGTACGCAACTCGATAAACGCATACGAGCCTGCACTTGGAGGCAGGGCAGAGGACTCAGATCCACCTGACGAAATCAGACCGATTCGGACGGACTCCGGTCCCATCGGTCATGACAAACGCGTTGGCTGCGTGGTGTCGAACTGAACATCGTTGTCGATCCGAGCACCTCGTTTCCGGGTCGCGCATAGATGAAGGTATGCGACACGACGATTCAGCAATCAATTCCATCCTCCAAGCCGACCCGCTGCTCAACGAACTTCAGAACGACTGGTTCGTCAGCCTGATGGAGTTCTTCCACGCGTGGGAGGACAATCCATCCACGGATTCCCTCAACGGTCCAGCCCGAAACGTAATGAACAGGGCATCGGAATACAGCATGGCGTTAGGGCAAACTAGCTCGATGCTTGAACAGGCATTCGACTACATGCGCCACGGGCAAACATGCTGGAGAGAATGTTGCGTGACCGAGTATCTCAACCTTGAGAAGGCGAAGCTCGTCTTCGACCCGCTGGGCGTCATGGGCACGGACATCAGCTTCTGACGGCGAGCCCTCGGACGCCCACGCACCACGCCATCCGCAATGCTCCTCAGCTGAAGGGCTAAGGGGCATTGCGGTGGCTTGTCGGTGAGGCCGAACCGTTCCGCATTCTATGAGGCAACTTTCACGGGAATTCAGGTTGGGAATGGCCCCGGGGAGTACTGAGCCACGCCAACAACCGACCAACGGACCCGTTCTCAACGTGCTGGCGCTGAGCCAAGGAGCGCTGACGGATCCCCGCTCCACGACACAGCAAGTTCGTCCCGGGCAGACTCCATCCCCTTTGCGCGGTGCATGGTGAGGGCTTGCGGGTACCCGACCGTGGATTTGCCGGAATCGAGAGCTCGCACGGCTACACCACGTTCGGCCGCCCCGAGACGACACGATCTCGCTGACCGCGATCGCGAACGAGAATCCCAATTGACTCGGGCTCGCCGCCGCTCTGAAGCCATGCGGCGGCGAGCTTGGCGGCCACATCGAGCTCCTCGGCAAGGCTCAGGTTGGGAAGCAGTTGAGGTGCCGGACCAGCTCCTCGCAGAATGATAGTCCGACGCCTTCTCTTGCCCTCCTCGAGGTCAAGGAAATGGATCCCGCTAAGAAGTCCGATGGCATAAGCCAGGCACTGTGCTGTCGTCCGATATCTCAGCGGGAGGCGCTGGGAGCGGTCGACAATCCTGATGAGGAACTTGCTCAAGGCCACGCGCTGGTCGTAGACGCGCTGATGCGAATCCTCGGCGAAAAAGGTCATTCGCACCTTCACCAACGAGCGCACGCAGCGACAACCAATGCGTTGGTGTCAGATCCTGTCCCTCATCAATCAGAACGTAGTCTGCTTTGTGCACCGTTCACCAGGCTTTGGTGCCATCTGAATCTCAGCGGCGTGGTCCCTTGGCCGACAGCAGCTCTAGACCGAGGCCTCCCTCCCACACCTGTTGGCTGTTGAATGAGATCCAATCGCCCGACGCGAATTCCTTGAGCGGATAGGTGGTGCCCCGTGGCTGGACCGGGTTGCATGCCACCCCGCCGTCGCGAGATGCGCACACGTGCCGAGCGGCCGACGTCCTTGGGTGTATCGGAATCCGAATCGCTCCGACCGGGATCTCGTAGTCCTCCCACCGGATGCGCCGATTCGACCACAGCGGGATGTCACCAAAAGGTGTGTTGCAGTGCGGACAATGCTGCGCCAGATACCGTTGCTTGGCGGTATGACTGGAGAAAACTCTGTACTGGGTCGCGACCGGCACGCCTGACCGAGCGATGGCCGCGCGCACGGGCTCCTCCACCGACGTCTCCGACCGGTCGGTCGCTAGCGTTGGGTAGCGGGACGCAAAGCTCACCGAGCACACTTGCCCACACATCGTTCGCATTCTGACGCCGGTGACGTACCAGACGGTAACCCACCGTCCGCAGGACTCTCGCCAACATTTTGTCATTCCGGCCGAGACGCCCACTCCCTCAACTTCCGCCTCGAAGTTCTCGCGCACGCGGCCGCCGAGCAGGAGACGCAGACCGTCTGCTATTGGCATTCGCTGAAGCTCGCTCCCGACGTTCTCTGGCAGCAGCATCCTCATATCGTCGACATCACCATCAATTGGAATCGCACGCACGCCCGCGGTCGAGTTGTGGTTCTCTGGCCCGGCGAGCCATTGACATGTGACACGGAATTTGTCAAGGTGGATGAGGCCAGCGTGAGTTTAGGCGGCTAGTTTCGGTTCGATTTCTTGTGCTTCGGTGGGTTTGTTGATCCAAGCCGCGTCGGGGGTAGCGAGGATCTGCGGGTCGGCGTTCGTGCCAAAGCGTTCCGGGTTTCGAGCGCGGGCTGCGGCCAGCGTTTTGGACCGTTCGAGGGCTTTGCCGGCGGCGAGTCCGTAGTGGACGTCAGCGGGCGTACTCAGCCCGATGCCTGTGTGCCGGTGTGTGTGGTTGTAACCCTCGACGAAGGTGTCCATGAACCGGCGGGCGTCGCCGAGGCTGCTGAAGCGTTCCGGGAACAGCGGGGCGAACTTCAACGTCTTGAACCACGCCTCTGAGTAGGGGTTGTCGTTGCTCACCCGGGGCCGGGAGTGCGACTTGGTGACTTCCAGATCCGAGAGCAGCGTGGCGACGGTCTTGCTCGTCATCGACGTGCCCCAGTCCGCGTGGACGACCTGCGGGGTGCCATGGATGCCGAAGGTTTCCGTCATCATCTCCGCGGCGAGAACGGCGGACTCGGCCGGATGGACCTTCGCGCCGACGATGTAGCGGGAGAAGATGTCGATCATCACGTAGCAGTCGTAGTACTTGCCCTTGATCGGGCCGGGCAGCTTCGTGATGTCCCAGGTATAGACCTGGCCGGGTGCGGTGGCGACCAGTTCCGGGATCGCCCGGGCCGGGTGCCGGGCCAGGTGCCGGCGTTCCTTGACCTGCCTGTGCTCGGCCAACACCCGGTAGATCGTTGAGATCGACGCCAGATACACGCCCTCGTCCAGCAGCTGCGCGTAGATCTGGATCGGCGGCAGATCCACGAACCGGGTCGAGTTCACCACGGCCAGGATCCGGGCCCGCTCGAGGACGTCGAGCTTGTTCGCCGGCACCAGCACCGTTCGCGCGGTCGGGGTGCGCGGTGCCCGGGTCGCAGTCGCCCGCGGCAACCCGACCAGAACGGCCGCCGTCCGGGTCGAAACGCCGCGGCGGGTCAGCTCACGGTAGGTAGTCATTACGGTTTCGTCTGCGGTGTTTCGTCCCGCGAGCTCTTCGAAAGACTTTCGAGTAGCTCGTGCATTTTTGACATGATCTCCAACGCCACCCCCGTCGTTTCCAACCGTCGCTCGGTCAGGTCCAGCTGGCGGCGGAGCCTCGCGATCTCGGCCTGTTCGGGCGTGAGCCGGCCGATCTTCTCCCCAGGTTTCTTGCCTTGCAGCACGCCCGCATCCCGCAGCTTTCGCCACTCCGTGATCTGCGAGGAATAGATGCCCTGCTCCCGCAAATACGCGCCGCCCCCGTTCCGGGATATCGCGTCCTCATATACGGCGAGGTGGTCGAGTTTCTGCTTCGGCGTGAACGACCGCCGCGGCGTGGGACCGCCCGCGCGGGGGCCGGGACCGCTGTTGTTCATGGAACTATCGTCGCGCACGGCGATCAACGATGGGCTGGACATGGTGGGACTTCCTGATTCTCGCCCTACGTCAAACGGCGGACTTGCTCTGAGCTACTGGCCTCAACTCATCCTGACGGTAATGATGAGAAGAGTCTTGAGGCTGCGTGACTCTAACCCTGACTGAGTCCTTCAAGGATTGTCTTTTACGTGATCTGTCCGCGGTCTTGAGGCTGCTCAAGGTGCGCTGACCAGGCGGACATGACTTTATAGGAGCCTGAAGCGAATTCCCATTACCGTCTTGTCTGCCCACCTGGCCAACGTGCCCATCTTTTACCCAGATGGACGCAATGGAAGGGCAACTTCATCATGGCAACAGACCCACCGAATGTCATCGTCGGCGTCGACACCCACTCCGATACTCACTTTGTCGCCATCATCGACGAGCACGGCAAACACCTAGCTGCTGAAGAATTCCTGGCAGTCAGTTCGGGTTACCGGAAGATCCTCGCCTTCATTACCCACTTCGGTCTGATCATCGGCGTGGGCGTCGAAGGAACCGGCAGTTACGGGGCGGAACTGAGTCGAGTTCTGCGAACAGCAGGACTCCCTGTCCACGAGGTCAACCGACCCAACCGTCAAGCACGGCGTCTACGCGGAAAATCGGATCCCTTAGACGCCTATCAGGCAGCAGAATCGGTCTTGGCCGAACGAGGCACGTCGACGCCGAAAACCAAGGACGGCCCCGTTGAATGCCTCCGCGTCCTCCGTGCCGCCCGCAGTTCAGCGATGAAGGCCCGCACAATTGCCATCAACCAGATCAAGGGGATACTCGTCTCCGCTCCGGAGCACGTGCGCAGTCGGTTCCGCCCGCTGACCACCGCGCAACTCATCCCGGCGTTGGAGCGTTCCCGTCCAATGGGAAACCTCACGGACACTGAGATCGCAACGGCCCTCACTGTGAAGAAACTTGCTGTCCGATACCGATTTCTCGAGCGGGAGATTCTTGACACCGATGCAGTGATGGCAGAGATTCTTCGGGACTGCGCGCCTCTGTTACGGAATGTCCCCGGTGTTGGCATAGAAGTAGCCAGCCAGCTCCTCGTTACCGTGGGCGACAACCCCGAACGCATCGCCACGGAAGCGCAGTTCGCAGCACTCGTCGGCGTAGCTCCGATACCCGCCTCGTCGGGCAAGACAAGCCGGCACAGGCTCAGCCGCGGCGGCGACAGAGCGGCCAACGCGGCAATCCACCACGTCGTCGTCTCACGCCTCGCAACCGACTCCCGCACGAGAGACTATGCGGCCCGACGAACGGCTCAAGGCAAGACCAAAAAGGAAATCATGCGCTGCCTGAAACGAGACGTCGCCCGGGAGCTCTACCGTCAACTCACCAACCCACAAGCGGCGCCCTCGATCACCGACCTACGCACCGCGCGCGAAGACCTCCACATCACCCTCCGCGAGGCGGCCGGACACTTCAATACCTGGCCTGGCACCCTCTCCCGAATCGAACGAGGACTCAGCCGAGACGACAACCTCGCGAGCCAATTTCGGGACTGGCTCCACGAGCAAAAAGCCGTCCAAAATATCAATTGACAACTATAGGAGCATCACGTAGGGAAGGGCCGTTCGCGAGACTGTTCACGAAGATGTCCGGTGGAAACAAAAAGAAATCGCTCCTGAGGCTTCTCATGAGCGATTTCTGGTTTTCGGGCTTCTCGCGTCCGGTTTCGGTCGCGATTCTTGAGTTGTCGACTGCGCGCGACGAGCTTGCGCCTCCCATCGGAGCAGCAGACAACATATTGGGCGTGGACGACGCCTAAGTGCGATGCGACGTATTCGTTTGCCAACCAAATCTGTGCCGCGCGAGGCACGGACATCTTCAACAGGGGTCGGTCAAGAATTCTGACATCAGACAGGACTCATGGCGAGTCGTGAGTACCCGCAAGACGATCGACTTGCTGGCCATTAGATGCGTGGCCCCGACCGATCCCTGTCTCTCCGTTCGGGTTCCGGATACAACGTATTCACTCTGAGCCAGTCGTCGAATGACAACATGCTCACCGTCGTCTTCCCGGTATCGCGCCATTCGCGGAGGCGTCCCATGAGTCCAGAGACATAGTCGGCGGCATAGCCGCGCCACTCATCTGGTTCAGAGACTTGCTCGCCAGGACCCAGGTCCGATCGAAAGTCGACTATTGCGACGACGCCAAGCGTCTCTCCGAGCGCGGCGCGAACCGATCGTTTTGCGTGACGCATCCCCGGCGGCATCACATGCCAGGCATCCTCGGCGGCTTCGTAGTAGCTATCGATCGGTCGAATCCAATCGGCGGCGGCCGTATGGCCACGTGAGTTGCGGAGCATTCGTAGGATGGCGTTCAATGAGCCCAACATCTCTTCGGCTGCGGCAACTCGACGCTCTTTCTGAAATGTCTGTCGATCGCGTCTGCCGGTGAAGAAGCTCGAAGCGAATGCCCCCAAGAAGGCGCCCACCACGGTGATCACCAAGGTGCTAAAGACACTCGTCATCGCTACATCCACCTCAGAATTCTCCCAAGGACGGTAGGTGCGTCGATAGCGCCACAATAGGTGTCATTTGCGCCCGAAGGGAATGGCGTCCGATGGAACTGGAGTCCACTCTGCGTGCGGATGACCGTTTGGCCCTGGGTCTTGCGGGCCAGTTCAGCAGAGGCGAGCGCTAAGGCGCATTACGCGATCTGGACGGTGCTTCCAGCGGCCCTTGTCGATGCGAGGACCACCGCCAGGATCAACTAACGGAAGCAACCACGGATTGGCGTCTTACTTGTTACGCGTTGGTAGTCGTCGCGCTTTGAGCTAGCAGTGACTCGCCTAGTTTGCGGCCATGATGTTCCTATGTCCAACAACCGCAACGATTCGTATACGGCCGTCGATGATCTAGCCGATTGGTCTGACTGGGCATCCTTCGCAACTGCGGCACCCGTTGCTCCGCTGACACCGGGTGTCTATCAGATGAGAACGCGCGATGGGGTGATCGTCTACGTTGGCATGGCCGGCGAACGCAAGGGTCAGGGCATTCGGGGCAGGCTTTCGATCTACCGTCGTGGGAAAGGCGCGGTGAGCGGGTTTGGCGAGGCGGCGCTCGATCGTGCGCTGGCGGACGCTACGTTCCTCGAGGAACACCTCGACGCCGTGCGCGCCGGCCAGCCGACACGAGCTTCGGTGTGGGCGCAGGACGCGATTCGGTTGCTCGATGTTGAGATTCGGTGGGCGGAATGCGCGACCCAAGGCAATGCTCTCGCGCTCGAAAGCGCTGTGGTCGAGATACTCAAGACTCATTCGATCTGGAATCGCATCGCATCCCGTGCACCGCGCACACAACGCCCCACTGGAACTCCATGGTCATCAGGTTTGGACCCCGAGGAAGAATTCGGTGCGAGCGGAGATCGCACGGTGACGGTCGCCCAGCTCACTCTAGAGCTCGGCCGCGACGGTGGGGCGGTTCGCCGGGCACTCCGCGCCGGGTTTCCGGACCATGCGAAGGGCAAATCATGGGATCCGCTCACCGCCGCTCAGATCGCTCATGTCCGCATCGTGCTCTCGCGGTAGCGACGGTTGCTAGCGTTGGCCGGAATCCAGATCCCTCAGCGGAACATTCGCCCTGCGTGAGCGTGAAGCCAGTCGCTTGCTTGCCCGGGATCGCTACTAGGTCGTCACCACCACCGCGGGTGAATATCGATCCGGTCGCCGTGATCGTCCTCCCGCGCGGTGCTGACGCTCGAGCCCGACTAAATCGAAAGCAGCAGCTGGACCTTTTGTGGCACGCTAAGGAGAGGGGCGTGACAGTCGAAGATTTCGCAACACCTCCAGAAGTATCAGTTCGACTGACTTGAGATTCTCCGCGGTAGTTGTTGCGGTTGCGGTATACCCGCGCCCAAGCTCGGCGTAATAAAGTTGTGCTTGAGCGACGCGCACTCCGTCTGGCGGCGTCCACTCGAATGTTCGCAAGTACCCGTCGCGGTTACCCAGCACCGCCACCCGCTCAAATGACTTCTCCTCATACTCGGGGAATTCCTTGTCGAGGAGGTCGCCCTGAATATCTGCGTACTGATCCGTGTCGATGGATGAGTCCAATGGCTCGCTAGAAGCGATGATGTTTGACCTACCGTCAGGTGATAAAAGTGTTGTCGATTCCTTCACTAACCAACCATCGGGAACCAAAGCGATGATCTCACCACGAAATTCAGTCATTCCACCCGCCTCCTTCACTTCGTCGAAAAGTTCATTGAGGATCTTGCGCACTTCGTCGGAACTGCCCGTAAGGCTGGCTACAGACCCGCATTCTTCAACCAGCCCCCAGATAGACGAGCGGATCCGGCCAGCCATCATGCACTCCAGGGACTCCCGGAAATGTTCTTTGGCCATCGCTGCGTCGGTTTCCATTGCTGCCAAGAATCCCAAACGAACGAGGAATTCTGCGTCGTCAAGCGGGGTCTCCGTCGTAAGCCGGGCCAATTCCAGGCCGTACGCATACTCCGAGGCCGCCTCCAGTCGCCGTCCGTTTCGGATCAACGAATCCCCGCAACTGCGTTGCGCTCGGACTGCCATGTTGCGGGTCGCGTTGACGACCGCCGGATCGCCGTCCGCGGCATCGGAGACAACGTCGACCGCCGCTCGCACGAACCGTCGCGACCGATCTGCTGCAGCCGCCTCTGTCAGCTCGAAGCCGAGTCCCGAAAGCCGCAGTGCCGCCTCTCGCTCGGCGGGCGGCGCCGCCATGACTACCGCAATCACTTCGCGCAGTCGACGCTCGGCCTGCGGGATGTCGCCCTCCGCGACCGCCAGCCCAACGAGACTGATAAGCCCCTCAGCAACCCGGTAGTGCCGGGGGCCGTAGTTCGCTTCATAAATTTCGATGCCGCGAGTGAGGCGCAAGCGCGCGGCTTCGAAGTCGCCGAGCCGCCTCAGAAAAACGCCCACGAGGAGCTGGCCCGAGGCGACCGCAGGATGCAGCGGACCGTATTCGCCCTCAAGGTATGCAGTAAGTTCGATCGCACTCTCAGGTGCGCCTTCAGAGCCTTTAAGCACCTTGAGAAAGAAGCGATTGATCGTCGACTCGGGGGATTTCCCGCGGTCGTTCAACTCCCGGATCGTGAGCGTGCGCTCGAGGAGCTCGGCTGCGTCCTGCCAGCGCTCAACCTCGAGCAGAAGCTCGACTGCGCTGTCAAGGATCGGGGTGAGCGTGATGTCGTCGGGCCCGTTGAGCTCGGTGAGGATCTCTACTGCCTCACGGTAGTGACGCGCGCTCAACTCGAAGTCGCCCTGCCGGTGCGCAATCGTTCCGAGATTGCGTAGGTCGTCGGCAACATTGGCGTCGGGGGCCAAACGCGCGGTCGTCGCGCGCGCAGCGTCATGGGCGGCAAGGGACTCGACAGCGCGGTGCTCAAGAAGCGGCAGTGAACCCCCAAGCGATTCTCGGTGCAGTTGGTGCAGCTCTAGTGCCTGGCTCGCCTTGAGCTTGGCGCGATTGAACTTGCCTAGCTCGCGTTCGACGACAGCGAGTTGATTGAGTACCGTCGCGTGCAAGGGACCGCCTCCCGCGACCTCAGAGACGCGTTTCAGTGCGACCGAAAGGGTCAATTCGGCGGCCTGAAGCTTGCCCTGGTAGGTCAGATAGCGCCCCGTTCTCAACCGCAATTCAATGGCCATGAGCGGCTCGATATCGAGGGTCTCAAGATGATCGATCACGCGGGCGGCGTGTGGCAGCAGCCGACCGGCCCAGGGCCAAGTCTCGGTCGGCTCGGGTACCGGGGGGAACGAATGCAGTACGATCTGCGCCGCGGCAGCTGCCCAAGCCTGCCGCTCCCGAGGACTTAGGCGCTCACGGATTGCTGCCTGACGTACGCGGTGGATTCCTAGAGCATTCCCGTCGCCCTCCAGCAATTGGTAACGATCGAGTGCAGCGACGGCCGTGATCAACGCGCGGGAGTTGGCAATCGGGCCGCGATAACCTTCTGGTACTGCATTAGCCCCGCGCAATAGAAGCCGCCGTGGAATGTCCTCAGGCCCCAAGAACGCGCAGAGGAACAACAGGAGCACAGAGGGGGGCGACTCTCGCTCAATCTGTTCGATGGCGATGTCTGTGGTCACGCGGATGACGCGAAGGTCATCCATCGATGCAAGACTCATGACAAACCCGATTCGCGCAAGTACTTGAATTCGTCAATGCTCATCGCGCCAACCGAGACCTATACTCACGGAGGAAGGCGCGCAGGGAATCGCCCTGATGCTTCACCGCAGCCGCGGTATCCTGCAGGGCAAGGGGTCGGCCCTCCAGCAGGTCCGCGAGGTCGGCGGCCGCAGCGGCATCATCGTCGCCCGTCAACTTCATCAGCAACTCGGCCGCGTGGTCGGGCGAGAGACGATCCACATCCATCTCTGTGGCCACCTCTGTCCATCCGTGCTTTCGCGACGTGATGATGACACTGCCGCTGAGCTTGGCGGGAAGGCACCCCCGGACGTCATCTACGTCGGTGGCATTGTCAAAAACCAATAGCCAGCCTTCATTGGTTTCTAGCCACTGCCGTAAGCCCGCGTGGCCGTCAGCGTCATCTGAGGGGGCGAGCCCCAGGTGCATCGCCATCCTGGCGCAATCCGACCCTAGTGTCATCGAGTTCTCAGCTCGAAGCCACGCGACGAAGTTGTACCTCGATGCGTACTGCCACGTGTACTCCAGCGCTACGGTTGTCTTCCCAACCCCTCCACTCCCCACGAGCGCTACCGAGCGGTCGCTCACGAGCTTGGAGGCTAGGGACCCGATCGCATGCATGCGCCCCACGACAACTTCGCGCCGTTCCGGTGCTCCAATTACGTGTGGGGGTGAAGTTGGTCGGCCTGCGCTTTCGAGGTATTTGGTCGTCGTCGCAACTGGTTCGGTCTCGGCGATTCTTCGTATTTCCTGTGCCACGCGGCTGTAGGCTTCCCTGCGTCTTTTCCAGGTATCTATCGGGCGAAGGCACTTGTCAACCTTCAGAAGGCCCTCGATCCGCTTGAAGGGTGTCCCCGGGTAGTCGACCTCGGTAACCACAAGGGGGATGATTGTCAGACCCTGCGTGAGTCTCTCCTCTGCGCGCTGAAACTCGACGTCCATCACGTAGTCAGATTCGCAGCATTCATAGCTGACCAAAAAGATGATGACGTCGGCCCTCTCGAGTTCTGCCCTGATCATGGAGTCCCAGTCGTCGCCTGCCTTGATGTTTTCGTCGTCCCATGTCTCAATGAGGCCGAGTCGGCGCAACCCCGACAGAGCGATGTGAAGTTCGCTCGAGAACTTATAGTCCTTATGCGCGTAGGAACAAAAGACACGCAAAGGCGCCCGCTGAGGCGTCGTTCGCTGCGCCATCGCAGTGCGCTCAACGGAACCGGTCACCTCAGAAGAGTCACCTCTGTTCACACCCGCATTCTGGCACGTATCGTCCCCATAGTGATCAACTCACTCAGAGCCGGGTTTGAGTCGACTCCGGGCATGTCGACGAAGTAGAGACGGAGACTTGTGCGTATTCCTCACACTGACGGTGCGACCCGCGTTCGTGCCTTGTCCTGTCACGCAACCAGACGCCGACGGGCGTCTTTGAGGCTCATGGTTGAGGCTCCGGGGTCTACTGCACGTGCAGAATCATCTTCGGTGCGAGCGCGCGGATACGCCTCACCGGGTTCGACAACCGTCAGGGTTACTCACGAGAACGCGATTTGACGTTTGGCAAAAATGGGGAGTAGACAACCCTCGTCGCGGTGTTCGAGGCCGACCCCGATAGGGATTCAGACCATCTCAAGAAGTATACGAAGTTGCTGTCTCTCTCAGCGGGTGACCCGAGAGGAACCGCACCTGGCGATGGTCGTCTGGATTGAGCGGACCTACCACCGCCGGCGGCGGCAACGCCGCCTCGGCAAGCTCACCCGGATCGGGTTTGAGACAGTAAACACGGCCCTCAAAACTGCCTGAAACCACTCGCCCCTCGAGTCAACTGAACTCGGGGCAGTCGCCTCGGTCGTTTGTGGGAACTCGTCGGCGGTCTGTGGCCAGCCGCAGCGGCCTCGCTCATCGGGAAGTGCCCACTGCATTCCGGTGTTCAAGCAGTGCAGATCACGCACACCAACTTCTTCTCAAAGCTGGGTTGCCGGTGTCGGCGGCCGCGAAGCAGGGGCTGTCCTGAGGAAGCCGTCGAAGTGCTCGCGCCGGACCTGCTGCGCTACCTTGCGACCCACCCGTTGGAGCTCGTCCATATGGCTCGTGGAATCGAGGCGTTGGACGTCACGCGGGTCGATGTGGCCGAGGCTGTGGCCCCCCAGCCACTCAGCGGAGAGCTCGGCGTCGTACCGGACATAGGTGAATAGCTTCGGGTCGGCGGGGCCCCGCTTGTCGATCAAGGTGCCGACCTCACGGTCGAGCTCCTCGCCGTGCCGACACTCCCCGAACACCCGGCACAAGAAATCCTGCTCGTTAAGCGCGGCGAACATCAGCGCCGACGGTATGGAGCTCGCGTTGTAGATGAGATTCATGTCCTCGGGTGCGAGATCCTGGTTGGCCTTCGGGCTCGTGCCGGTGCCGATCGATACGACGAGCATCTGGTCTTGGCGAGCCGTCCAGCGCAAGTTGTACGGCTCGACCGTGGCCATCAGGAAGACCAGGAACGCGGGGTTATTGTACATGGTCACACCCCCGTCGACCATCAGGAAAGCCCCCGGTCCGCCGGCCTGGATCACCTCGGGCGGAAAGTAGGTCGGCGCGGCAGTGCTCGCGCGAACCAGCTGCCAGAGAAGGAGATCGAGGTTGCAAGCGAGCCCGTCCCGGCTCCGGTGCTCAAGGTTGTACTTGGCGTGCGGGTTGTTCGATAGCGGCCACGGCGAGTCGGTCGTCGCGTTACGCATGACGATCAGCAGCAGCGTCTTGAGCCGATCCGTCCCCAAGGTGGTGTCCGCGCCGATGACCTCCTTGAGTTTTGCGGCGAGCTTTTCGTCCTCGAACTTCGTGTGGAAGCGGCGTAGGAGAGTCGCCTTGTCGAACATCGCGGTGCCGCTGTCGCGGTAAAAGGCACGGATCTCGGCGACGCTCATTCCGAGCGAGAGGCATGTGGCGATGATGGCCCCGGTGCTGGTCCCGGCAATGTAGTCGAACTCGTCTGAGAGCCGGAACTCATCGCCACGGTCGCCCCGCAGCTGATCCTCGATCTCGCCCAACACCTCGATGGTGATCAAGCCGCGTATGCCGCCACCGTCGAGCGCGAGCAGCTTCCGAGGTCCACTTCGTTCCAAGACAGTCTTGACAGACACGCTGGCCTCCCGGGGTCGATGTCCCGAGCCAAGCACGGGTGGGTCAAGCCGTCAATCGGTGGAGGACGGCTACGGTGTTGGGTCGATCACGACGACGTGGTCCTTGCCCGAGACGCGCGCCAGGCGGGCAACGAAGTCGCTCGTGCCGCCGGGCCCGTCGCCCTCCTCGCCATTCCACACGATCAGGGCGAGCGGGTGATCGTCGACGTCGCATGCTCGCTCAATGATGCGCTCGTTCGTCCGCTCGTACACCTCATCATCGGAGCCGCCGACGATCTCTACGTCAACCCGATCGACTAGCGCGTGGAACCTCTCCTCCCAGTCTGTCTGCGGGAGTGAAACGGAGTCCGACACGAAATCGCCGGGGTCGCGTGCCAGCACTAGGCGGACCGACGCACCGCGCTCCAGCGCCGCCTCAGCGGCAATGATATCGGCACCGCGAGCACCGCCCGTAAGCAGCGTCGTTCCGGGACCGACGCCCCAGCGTTCAAGCTGGTCGCGCACCTCTGCGGCCACGCGCGGCACCTGCTCGGGCGGAAAGCGCGGCTGCGGCCGGCCGGCTCTATCAACCATGTGGCCGCTCACGACGACAGCCCGCGCTCGCTGAACCATGCTTTAAACTCTGCACCGCTGACTGGCGCGCGTCAAGAAGCCGAATGCGCCGCCGCTTCCGCCTACAGTCTTCCGATGCCCGATCAAGTCTGGTCCGCCACGTGTACAAGGTCGCCTCGGAATTGAGAGGCACGCCGCAGCTTGGTCCATGGTGAGAATGCCGACCTGCTGGCCGGTATCGATTGTTGTGCTCATCATGTGCTCCTTTGCCGTGACGTGAACAGGTTTGCGCTCGTGCCCAGAAGGTGCGCAGGTCGCCACCAGGATGCCCATGGACGGCCGCGGCCGGACTGAAGCAATGAATGCTCAGCGCCCGACGGACAGGAGGGGTCGAACATGTTGGGCTACGAGTGGATTGGGGGTGTCCCTTGGCGATCAGATGTGCGGTGGTTTGACTCGAACCAGAGTCGCAGGTTCAAATCCTGTCCCCGCAACAAATAGTCCCGGAAACCGCAAGGTTTCCGGGACTTTGAGGTTCAACGCACGTGTACGACCTACAGAAAACCTATGGAAACCCCTGCGCGAACGGGCTGCTCTCTTTCAGTCCTCCGGCGGGTACAAGGTTGTTCTGGTTACTGCCGGTCGGCAGGTCCGCCCGGGCGCACCTCCTGAGCATGAGCAAAAACGAATCGATCACTGGCAACCCGGGGGGCCTGGAGCCCTTGCTCGACGTGGGGGACCTGGCCGCCTATCTCGGTGTGCCGGTCTCGACCGTGTACGACTGGCACACCAACGGCAAAGGGCCGACTGCGTACCGCTTCGGCAAGCATTTGAAGTTCGCGGCGTCGGACGTGCGGATCTGGGTCGAGCAGCAGCGCGAGTCGCTCTCGTCCGACGGGCGGTAGTCCGATGAGCCGGCCACGGCTGTCCATCGGCACGTTCGGAGAGCTGGGGTACTTTTCCGCGGCGAGCGGACGTGTTACTGCGCGAGCTGCCTACCGGGATTGGGATGGCAAGACCCGGCTCGTACAGGCCACTGCCGGCACGGCGAAGGCGGCTTAGCGCGCGCTCAAGACCAAACTTGGACCAAGGGGCCGTTTGCGAAACTCTTCACGAAACGGTCCGGTCGAAACAAGAAGAAATCGCTCCTGAGACTTGTCAGGAGCGATTTCTGGTTTAAGGAGTTCTCGCGTCCGGTTTCGGTCGCGATTCTTGAATTGTGAGCGGGATTTTTGCGGGGGTTGAAGTTCGTCAGCAGGATGGTGACGCGACCTCCGAAAATTCGGGGCGCTGCGTGCAAGACTTACGGCGGAAGCGACATATTTAGTATGTGAGGATCGCCAACACCCCAGCCACCGCCGACATGAGCGAGGGAGCGGCGATGCCTGACAGCGCGGACCCGCCCAAGACGGCGGCCGACGTCGACTGGTTCACCGTGATCGTCCGGGCGCACTCGACTGCGCTCGTGCGCTACTTCGCCCGCCGCGGACCGCGTCAGGATGCCGAGGACCTGGCCGCTGAGGTCTTCGCGACGGCTTGGCGACGCCGCAATGACCTGCCACGGGAGGCGGTGCTGCCGTAGCTGTATCGCACGGCGGGATTCACGCTCGCGAATTCGCGCAGGAAGCACATCGATCTTCCCGTCGACGAGGTGCCCGAGTCGGGCGTAGTGCGAGTCGACGGCGATCCGGAGTTGAACCTCCTGTTCGATGCGGAACTCCGCGGCGCGCTTGCAAGCGTGGGGGAGCGCGACCGGCAGATCCTTCTCCTCCACGCGTGGGAGGGTCTCGACGGAGCCGAGCTCGCCGAGGTGCTCGGTATCTCCCGATCCGGGGCGGACGCCGCGCTGTCGCGCGCGCGTAAGCGATTGCGAGAAGCCTGGGGCGAGCGGATGTCGTTCTAGGGCTTCTGCAAGATTCGGCACGCCCCGCACATATAACAGGTGAACCGAAATTCCGGAGGCTGATCGATATGAACGACGACGACAAACAACGAGACCTGGTTGCCCGGCTGCGTGCCGCCGACCCAGCGGGGGATGTCGAGGCGCGTGCCGGGTTCGCCGACGAGGTCGTCGCTCGGATGACCGGTTCTGAGGCTGAACCGATGGCCGGATCGGCACCCGCGGCCGACCTGGCCCAGGCACGAGCAAGCCGACGGCCACGCTGGCTCCCGTTCGTCGCGGTCGCGGCGTCGATTGCGATCGTGGGTGGCGCGGGATACGGGATCGGAGCGACCACAGGCGGGCCAATGAGCCTCGCCGACGGCGCTGCACCGCCCATCACTCTGCAGTCCAACGGGGGCCCCGAAAGCGTCACGCAAGGCGGAATAGAGCCAGCCGTGGGCTCTGGCGCCGCTACCGACCAGAAGATGTCTCCCTTGACCTACCCCTACGGATCCGGCCGGAACGCCTTCAGCGCGTCCAGTCTTGGCACACAGGCGGGCACAGCTCAGGCCTACGCCTACGACCCCCGTTCGGCATCCAGCTCAGACAAGGTCACCGCGCTCGCCGCGGCGCTCGGCATCGGGTTACCAGTCGAACTGCGCGATGGCAGCTGGGTCGCCGGCCCGCAGGACGGCAGCGCCCCGAGCCTGTCAGTGAGTCTCGACGGCATGCTGTCCTTCTACTTCCAGAACCCGGAGGTGAACCCGTGGCAGTGCGAGGGTGATCAGGTCTGCGAGCCGACCGGCGAGCCGCCCAGCGAAGACGCTGCGATCGGAGCACTTCGCGCGCTCCTCGTCGCCGCCGGCCGGGACCCTGCCGCGTTCGAATTTACCTCTCAGGTGTGGGAAGGCTCTCCCACGCGAGCCGCCGAGGCAAAACCGGTCATCGACGGGCAGCAGCTCGACCAAGGTTGGTCATTGGAGATGGCAGAAGATGGTGTCGTCTCCGCCAATGGTGCCCTCGCCGACGTCGTTGCTCTGGGGATGTACCCGGTGGTAAGTGAGCAAGAGGGCTTCGAACGACTCTCAGACCCGCGGTTCAGCGGAGCACCGACGGTTCTGCCGATGGCCCTCCGTGATCAGGCGTTGACGACCGAGGAGTGGGTGGCGCCGATGGAGCCGCCCGGGACACCAGTCGCCGGTACCTCGGTCTCATGGCCCGTGAACAAGGTTGAGATCGTCAGCGCACAGCTCGGTCTCGCCAGCCAGTGGCAGCCGGACGGGAGCGTCCTGGTGGTCCCCGCGTACGCGTTCACGGATGCCGAGGGCGGCACCTGGTCGGTTCTCGCCGTCGAGGAATCGATGCTCGACGTCCGGGCTTTTTAGACCATCGTTCACTGCCGGTTCGTGGGCGGGGAAGGCTTCATCGAGAAGCCCGACGTGCCCGGCCGGGTCCGCCGATCAGGACAACCCGACGATCTCGCCGTTGTCGTCGATGTCGATGCGTTCGGCTGCCGGTGCGGACGAGAGACCAGGCATGGTGCGCATGTCG
The DNA here is from genome assembly GCF_004403055.1 of Cryobacterium sp. TMT1-19. Taxonomy (NCBI): domain Bacteria; kingdom Bacillati; phylum Actinomycetota; class Actinomycetes; order Micrococcales; family Microbacteriaceae; genus Cryobacterium; species Cryobacterium sp. TMT1-19. Next base: position 45,943 of record NZ_SOHB01000017.1, on the reverse strand, counting down.
CCGCAGATGGGATAGATGAACCCGGCCCCGATCGACGCACGCACCTCACGCACTGGCAGTCGCCACCCGGTGGGTGCTCCCTTGATTTTGGGGTCGGCCGACAGGGACAGGTGTGTCTTGGCGATGCAAACCGGCAGGCTGCCGAAGCCTGCCCGCTCGTACTTGTCGAGTTGCCGAGCTGCCAGAGGCGAGAGGTCCAAGCCGTCGGCGCCATACATCTCGCGCGCGATCACATCGATCTTGTCGACCAAGGGAAGTTCGTCGGGATAGAGCCGGTGGAAGCTCGACGGTTCAGCGCAGGCCTCCGCAACCGCCTCGGCCAGCTCGACCGCACCCCTGCCGCCTTCGGTGAAGTGGTAGCTGATCGCCGCGCGCACACCTTCCTCTGCCGCGACGTCCATGATCGCTTGATGCTCACTGTCGTAGTCGGTGGGAAATGCGTTCACCGCAATGACCGGCGTCACTCCGTGCCGTCGGATGTTGGCGATCTGCCGGCGCAGGTTCGCTGCCCCGGCGATGACGTCGTCGGGATTCTCGGCGAGCATCTCCGGTGGCAGCGGTCGGCCGGCGACGACCCGGTACTTGTTTGAGTGAGTTTTCAGGTCACGCACGGTCGCGACGATGACGGCGGCATCCGGCGCCAGCCCGGAGGCACGGCACTTGATATTGAAGAACTTTTCCGCGCCGATGTCTGCACCGAACCCCGCCTCGGTGATGAGGTAGTCGCCGGCATGGATGCCGATCAGATCGGCGACGACCGAGGAGTTACCGGTGGCGATGTTCCCGAACGGACCGCTGTGGACGAGCACTGGCGTCTGCTCCACGGTCTGCATCAGGTTCGGCTTGATGGCGTCCTTGAGTATCGCGGTCATGGCGCCGGCCGCCTTGAGCATCTCGGCGGTCACCGGTTCGCCGCCGCGGTTGTAGCCGACGACGATTCTTCCCATCCGTTCACGGAGATCCCGCAACGACGTGCACAGCGACAACAACGCCATCACCTCGCTGGCTGCGGAGATGTCGAAACCGGATTGGAACGGATTGCCGTCGTCAGGACCGCCGAGCCCGGTGATGATGGTGCGCAGCTCGCGATCGTTGACGTCGAGGACACGTCGCCAGGTGATCTCATGGGGGTCGAACCCGAGACGGTTTCCCTTGTGGATGTGGTTGCCGATCATCGCCGACAATAGATTGTGGGCCGCGGTAACGGCGTGCGTGTCGCCGGTCAGGTGCAGGTTCAGTGCCTCCATCGGGACCACCTGAGCGTAGCCGCCACCAGCGGCTCCGCCCTTGATGCCGAACGTCGGCCCCATCGACGGCTGCCGTATCGCGACGATCCCGAGCTTGTCGATGTGCCGGAAGCCCTGACCGAGCCCGACCGCGGTGGTCGTCTTGCCCGACCCGAGTGGAGTCGGCGTGATTGCGGTTACGACGACATACTTGGCCCGTGGACGGTCACGGAGCTCATCGATCGCATCGAGGGAGATCTTCGACGCCGCACTTCCGTGCGGTTCCAGCAGGTGTGGACCGATGCCCATGTCGGCTGCAACCTCTTCAAGCGGGCGACGGGCCGCAGCGCGCGAGATAGCGAGATCCGACGGCATGGCCGTGGTGATTGATCGAGATGGCTTGAACATGGTGCCTCCTCAGCGCCTCAGCGCCTCTGGGGCCTGGTGACCCAAGCGTACTGTCAGGCCACGGGCTCGTGCCGGCATGGCGTGGAGCAGTTCGAATGGGGCGTGCGGTACTGCCCCGGGTCCAGTTGACTCGTTGGAGCTCGTCAGAGTCAATCAAGTCGTCATCAGTCCCCATTAAACGAAACGTGATGAGACGACTTTCCGAGGCGCTCGGGGCAGGGGTACCGAGCTCAGCGACTAGGTCCGGCTCAGCGCTTCCTCATCGGCCGCAACATTCTTCTGCACGGCGAACTGGGTCCGGTGCAATTCCTCGTACCGCCCACCCACAGCCAGCAGTTCCTCGTGCGTACCGCGCTCCACGATCGAGCCGTCCTCAACCACGAGGATCAGGTCCGCGCTGCGGATGGTGGAGAGGCGGTGTGCGATCACCATCGCCGTCCGTCCCTTGAGCGCCTCGCTGAGCGCCGCCTGCACGGCGGCCTCAGACGTCGAGTCCAGCGCCGCCGTCGCCTCGTCGAGGATGACGACGCGCGGCTGGGCGAGCAGGAGCCTCGCGATGGTCATCCGCTGGCGCTCACCCCCGGACAGCCGGTAGCCACGCTCTCCCACCATGGTGTCCAGCTGGTCCGGCAGGGACCGGATGAGCGGCTCGAGCCGCGCACGGCGGACGGCGTCCCACACCTCGTCATCGGACGCCTCCGGCCTCGCGAGGCGCAGATTGGAGAGGATGGTCTCGTGGAACAGGTGGCCGTCCTGCGTCACCATGCCCAGGGTGTTTCGCATGGAGACGAAAGTGACATCGCGGACATCCGTCCCCGCGAGGCGCACGGCGCCGCTGTCGACGTCATATAGGCGCGAGAGGAGCTGCGCAATTGTGGACTTGCCGGCACCGGACGTACCAACGAGGGCAACGGTCTGCCCCGGCTCGATCCTGAAGGACACGCCGTGCAGCACCTCCTCGCCGCCTCGGGTGTCTAGCGTGGCAACCTCCTCGAGAGAGGCGAGGGAGACTTTGTCCGCGGACGGGTAGGCGAAGCGGACGTTGTCGAACTCGACGGCCACTGGGCCTTCGGGGACGGCGACGGCGTCGGGTTTCTCCTTGATGAGCGGGTCGAGGTCCAGCACCTCGAAGACGCGCTCGAAGCTGACCACCGCGCTCATGATCTCCACCCGTGCGTTTGCGAGGCTGGTGAGCGGCGCGTAGAGGCGGGTAAGGAGGAGCGCCAGGGTGACCACGTCACCGGTATTCAGCTGGCCGGCGAGTGCGAGGGAGCCGCCGAGCCCGTACACGAGCGCGAGGGCGAGAGCGGAGACGAGCATCAGTGCGGTGAAGAAGACGAACTGCAGCATCGCGGTCCGGACCCCGATGTCGCGGACGCGGGCGGCGCGGACGCGGAACTCCTCGGCCTCCTCGTCGGGCCGGCCGAACAGCTTGACGAGGGTGGCGCCGGGCGCCGAGAAGCGCTCGGTCATCTGCGTGCTCATGGCGGAATTGTGATCGGCGGCCTCGCGGCGCAGCGCGGCGAGGCGGCTGCCCATGCGGCGCGCGGGTACCAGGAAGATGGGGAGCATGATCACGGCGAGAACCGTCACGAGCCAGGACGTGCTGAGCATGACGATCAGGGTGAGGATCAGCGCCACGAGGTTCGTAACCACGCCGGACAGCGTGCCGCTGAAGGCCTGCTGGGCGCCGATCACATCGTTGTTGAGGCGGCTCACGAGGGCGCCCGTCCGCGTGCGGGTGAAGAACGCGATCGGCATCTTCTGCACGTGGTTGAAGACGGAGGTGCGGAGGTCCAAAATCACGCCTTCGCCGATCCGCGCCGAGTACCAGCGCGTCACGAGTGACACGGCGGCGTCGGCCACGGCCACGAGGGCGATGACGACGGCGAGCCAAACGATCGTGGTGACCTCGCCCTGGGCGACGATGACGTCGACCACCTGGCCGGCGAGTACCGGCGTCGCGACCGCGAGGAAAGCTCCCACGATGGAGAGGGCGATGAAGATCAGCAGCTTGGACCGGTAGGGCACCGCGAACGTCATGATCCGCCGCACGGACTCACGGGAGAAGCCGTGCTTGCCGTCCCTGGCGGTCGAGATCTTGTGTAGCGAGCTCCAGGCCGCGCCTTCCATGCTCATTGAGGTTCCTTCCGTGGGCACCAAGCTCAGTTTAGATGGCGACTTGCCCGAGCTTTGCGACGCGGCTGCCGAGGTGACGCGCGGTGCGCCGGTCAGGACGGCGTCGGGTTCGCGGTCATTCCACGACTGTGCGCTGGCTCCGGGTTAGAAGCACCCTCAGGCACGGGTTGCATCGAGTGCGCACTAGAATATGATGCACAAGTCATATTGGAAATAAGGAGGAGACGATTGTGGCAGCTTCATCTACTCTCGTCCGCGCCGCTCGCCGGAGCAAACACCTCACTCAGGCGAGACTCGCAGAGCTAACCGGCATTGACCAAGCCAGCGTCTCCCATCATGAGCGTGGACGGGATGCTGCCTACAGTACGGTCGATCGGCTGCTCGCCGGCGCCGGACACCGACTGTATGCCGCTCCCACTCGTCGTGATGACGCTGCCAGCTCCGCAGAGGCGATCAGAGAGTATCTTCGAGCGAAGGATACAGACCGCGCGCTCCGGGCTTTGCTTCAGTTGAACGATAATCTCATCGCCGAACACGGACTCGTTCGAGGAATCCTTGGGCTGACGGAGCCGGAACCCACCGGCGATCATATGTGGGATGCCGCCATCGCGGCTCTCGTGGCATGGCGACTCAATCAAGAGAACATCCCGCTGCCTGGATGGGTCAACAACCCCGATCGCGCACTGACCGAACCTGTCGTGTTTCGGGTCGACCCGGCCGACCCCGCGCCCGAACGTGATGACGTGCCGAACGAGTTCGCCGAACGCGGCGTTCTTGCCTGGGCAGATACCTTCGCGAGCGTCTGATGTCCGGCACCGCGCTGGACCGCAACGCGATCATCATCGGCCTCCGTGATCTCGTCGCCGAGCTTCGTAATTTGGGGTGAGGTGGCCGGCATCCGGCTCGTGGGCGGTGCGGCACTCGCCCTGTGCTACTTCGATCGGGTGACCACGCAGGACCTGGATGTCCTTCACGTCCGCCCCGGCTCGGACGATTCCGTCGCTGCCGCCGCCGAACGAGTCGCACTGAAGCATGGGTGGGACGCGAAGTGGCTGAACTTCGAGGTCACGAAGGCCGACGCCGTCCCGACCCTCGGCCGCGTCGTTGAGTGGGAGACAATTGACGATGAGGACGGCATCGTTTGACTAAAGCTCCCGTTGACGTCGGCTTCGAGTCCGCCGGTGAAAGCCCAGAGGGCCATCAGCACCGGTGGACCCGCGGCGATGCCACCATCGACGTCCTCATCGCAGAGCACGTCGGTGAGAAGGCCGCAGCACGACGAGGAGTCACAGGAGGCACCCCCCTGGAAGCCCGAGGATCCAACCAAGCAATCGACCGGGCTGAGCTGGTCACCGTCAACCATGATGAACGCCGGGCCCAGATCTGGCGGCCGAACCTTTTTGGGCTGACGCTGGGGCGTCGACCTGAGGATGCCTGATCGCACGCCATCAGAGCCTGCTGGGGCGGTTCTCAAGATGATGTTAGCGTCGAAGTCGCTGATACCGTCAGGAGTTCCAATGACCGACGCCCTACCCGTCACTTTCACTGCAGGCGATGCTGGCCAGTGGCGTATTGATCGCATCATCGCGGTGACCGGTGACGGGCTCCCCGCCGCCGCGCGTCTGCTGATTCGTGAAGGAGCGGCAGAGGATGAATCATGGTTGTCGGGGTCATCGGCCACGGACGCCCCGGGGTGGACCCTGCGCGGCACCGTTAGTCATCAGCGTTACACGACCGCTGCCGAACTGGCCGAGCTGACGGCGCGGTCACCGGCTCTGGGCCGACCCGGCGCGACCGTCGCCTCCTTTATCCCCATCACCAAGTCAAAGGAGTGGTGGGAACTGGCCCAAGACGAACGCCGGCAGATTTTCGAGGAAACCAGTCACCACATCCGACGTTCCATGAACTCGCTGCCAGCTGTGGCCCGGCGGCTCCATCACAGCCGTGATGGGGGTGGGCCGTTCGATTTTTTGACCTGGTTTGAGTACGCGCCCGAAAGTGTCGCGGATTTCGACGAGCTGCTCGATGAGTTGCGGAGCACCGAGGAATGGATCTTCGTCGAACGCGAGGTCGAGGTGCGCTTGTCGCTCGGTTCGCAGTGACGAGCGCCCCGACGCCGGTCAGTTTACCGCAGATGATGAGCAACGGGCGAGAATGTCCCTCCGGTTCTGGCCTTGGCGTGGTGTCCGGTGGCTGGGGCGTTGGTGGGTCGCTAGTTGCTCCGGGACGGTCCCCGTTCTGGAGCCGGCGGGGCTGCGGGCGGTGAGGCCACCCACCCGGACACAAAGTCATCGTCGTAGAGGGATTCCCAGCCGGGGTTCTTCGCTATGGGTATGTATGTCTCGGCGTGGGCGTTGAGCCAGTCGCCACCCCGCCCTCGGTTGTCGGCGATCTCGAGGGCCTACTCAAGCGCTCGGGAAGAGGGACGAATCTCAGCGTCGATATCGTCGGTGAGACCACGATCAGGGATGTATCGAAGGGACAATGCGGCGCCTCCAATGAAGTAGACACCGGTGCTCAAACCGTCGCCCTGCAGACGTTGGACAAGGTCCCGGAGGCCGTCGATCAGGTCGGCTCGGCCAAGACGGTTAGCACTCTGCGGCATTTTTAGATGGCCAGGACGGACTTGTCTAGTACTATGTCGCGACGGGAGAACCCTGCCGGCACGTTCTCATCCCGAATCGTCCTCGTGTAAGTGCTGCCTGAAACATCCGTTGTTCCGGGGTGGGCGAGCAGCTCTTCGCTTTCCGAGCCGTCTGCGCTCACCATGAACGGCCGTAGCCGCGTGATGGTTGGGATGCCCGTTCCCCCACCCGCTTCGAACACCCGCAGGGGTGAACGTTGGCCTTTCCAGCAATCAAGAACCTCCATCGAAACGGGGGTGCGATACTACTGTTGCCGTATGTTCACGATCGAGCCGCTGCCCAGCCACCCCGCTCCGGATAACCCGTCGGGGAAGCTGATTCTCTTGCGCCATGGGGAGACGGAGTGGTCGAAGGATGGCAAACACACTGGGCTCACGGATGTTCCGCTCACCGACCGGGGAGAGGGACTTGCCCATGGCGCGGGCAAATTAGTGGCCGGTTACGATTTCTCCCTCGTGCTGACCTCGCCGCTGCAGCGTGCGCGACGCACCGCTGAGCTCGCTGGCCTTCATGCTGAGGTCGATCCGTTTCTCGTTGAGTGGGACTACGGCGGGTACGAGGGGCGTACGACGCGGGACATCCGCAGTGAACTCGGCTACAACTGGAGCGCATTCACCCACGGTGTGATTCGTGGTGACACGCCTGGTGAGACGGTGGAGGAGGTCGCCGCCCGCGCGTCGCGGGTGCTCACGCGGGTGCTGCCTGCCATGGAGGAGGGAGATGTCGCCCTGATCGCGCACGGACATTTCCTGCGCATTCTCACCGCCGTGTACCTGAGGATGGCCCCTCGATTCGGTGCTCAAATCACCCTGGATGCTGGATCAGTCTCCGTGCTCAGCTTCTACCGAGAGCAGCCGGCCATCTTGTCGTGGAACTACGGAGCCGAACTGCCCTTGGTGCCCTCAGAGTCCTAAGTCGCGACCCAAGGTGCTGAAGGACGTGGGATCACGATGCCGACCGCGACGGTTCAAATGGTCATCATTTACTCATCACATTCATCTCGATTCGACCCAAATTGACAAAGTACAATTGGAGGCAGCGAACCGCCCGGTTCCCTGTCAACATAAGGGAATCCGCGAGTATTGCGGGATGTTCGGCGAAGACAGAGTTAAGGCCTGAGCCTTCAAGGGGTCGCGGGTTCAAATCCTGTCAGTCCCACCAAATGGGCCGTTTACGAAACTCATTACGAAACGGTCCGGTCGAAACAGCAAGAAATTGCTCCTGAGGCTTCTCAGGAGCCATTTCTGGTTTATGGGGTTCTCGCGTCCGTTTCCGGTCGCGATTCTTGAGTTGTGTGCGAGATCTGCGGCGACGGCCAGTCCGGGAAACCGGTGCTTCCCAGGGGTTTCGGAGTCGACGCGGACGGCGATATTGATTTCCCAGCCCCAGCGGAAGTTTGCGTTCCGGGCCTTCTTGATGGGTGTGGTTTTATCGACCTGCCCTTTGGGCGTCGACACCGCTGAGCAGCGAATGAATTTGCCCCTCGCGCTGGGTCCGATCCGAGTCAGTGTCCGCCGGACTATTGCTCGAGCGTCGTTAGTCCATGAGGTCGGGCGCGCGCCAGACTCCAGTGTGGCGGCATCCGTTGCCCTCGATTTGCACGGGTGAGATAGTGACCTCATGGTGTGGATGCGAGGGCTAGCCGGCGCGATGGCGATCGCCCTCGACGGCACGGGCGCCGGAGCGCCCTACGACTTCACGTGGGCGTTTGTCCTTCAACCTCGAACCGACGGGTCGACGCGGCTTGTCGTTCGCGAGCGGTACGCGTACCTCACCGACTGGGCCAAGGTGCTCGTGGAGCCGATCGAGATGGTGAGCTTCCTCATGACCGAGCGGATGCTCCGGGGCATCCGGGACCGTGTGGAGCATTCTCCCTCGCGCGCCTCCTTGCGGTCGCCGAACCATCGTTGAGCAATTCTTATTGAGATCCCTGTTCCTGGCGATACTCGGAAGGGGACGGGACGACCCCCTTGCTGATGAAGCCGGGAGAGAGTTAGAGGTCACTCGCTCCCGCTTCTGGCATCCGACCGTGTCGACGCGGTGGAGAACGGGTGGCCGCCTTGATGGGCAGTAACCCCGATCCGCTCGCCGAGAGTGGGGTGACCGAAGAGGCTCGCACCCAGGCCGCCCCGTCCAGATTCCGCCGGCGCGATGAGGACTCGCACATGTCGAGGCGTGCTCGGCCGGTAGCGGCGACGCTACTGTTTGTCGCTGGCCTGGGTCCGCGGTTCTGATCCGGTTCCTACGCCGTTCCTGAATGTCCACGCAGAACCCTGTCGGCATCCGCGATGGTGGCGCTGCATCGTCGTTAGGAAGTCACCGTGTTTTGCTGGAGAAATCGTTCGGGTCGAGGCCGGCGATTCGATGCGCATGCTCGTGGAGTGCTTCTTCGCTCACGGTGTGTCCAGCATCTGCGAATCGTTCACGCAGCGCGTCGAGGACTTGGGGCTCACTGTGGCCGGCGAGGTCAGCTTCCTCCTGTGCGAGAATCCCCGCCACCTTGTCCTCGTCCGATTGAGAATGCTGGTCTTGGATCGGTTCACTCTGTGTGCCGTCACCATTCATGCTGCTCCTCCGATCTCAAGGGTTCTGTTAGCAAGCCTAACGTTCAGAGTGAGACGCGGACAGGCTTTAGTGTGAAGCGGTCGACGTGGACCCGGATGTGCTGCGGGCGGCCGAGTTCGACTTCGCCGGCCCGAGCGTCGCCTTCGAACGCGTCGACGAAGCTGTGGCGGACCACCGCGCTGCGGAAGGGACGAAGTGGATGACCGGCCTCGGTCCCGACCTGGACAGGGTTTTATCTGCCGGGCTCCTGGATGCCATCAGCGGATTCCTCAACGATTTCGGGGCGGCCGCGCCCCTGCCTGCGCTGATCTGGACGCTGGGGTTCGAATACGACGCGGTCTCGGTCAGGCTGAGCCGCTCCACGGCGCGGGCACGATGACCCACAGCACGACGGCTGGCTGGCCGCCCTCGACCTGCCAGGTGTGCGGCTCTCGACCGGGGAAGGTCAGTGCGTCGCCGGCGTGGACGGCCACGGTGCGACCGGCGAATCGCACGGTGAGTGATCCCGAGACGACGTGGAGCGCTTCGACGTCGCAGTTGATCGTGTACAGATCGGTCCCGCCGTGCGCGTCCGGCTCGAGTTCTGATCGCAGCAGCTGAACCCGCTCCTCGCCGCGCGGCGACATCAGTCGCTCGTCGGCGTGCACTCCGCCCAAGTTGATCCGCGGAGCGTCGGCGTACGCGACATGGTGAACGTCGGGCTCGGCGAAGAGCGCTCCGACGGGCAACGAGAGCACCTGACACAACTGGACAAGCGTTGCCACGCTCGGTGACGTCTCGTCGCGCTCGACCCGGCTGAGGAAGCCCTTGCTGAGGCCCGTCGTCTGAGCGACCTGGGCGAGTGACATGCCCTGAGCGGTGCGCGCGGAGCGCAGCTTGGCGCCGATGGGTGTCGCGGTGCCTTCGGCGGTGGGGTGGATGGCGCGCACAGTTCCTCCTCGAAGCTGCTCACACATTCGTCCTTGACGATCTGCACGGGGCAGCGTATGGTAGCGCTGTAGTTGTCTATAGCGTACCGAAAGTTGTCAAATATGCAACCGTTCAGCAAAGATGCGACGGATGAGCCCCGCGGGCCGGTGGACGCGAGTGTCGTGCCCCGGTTTGCCGGAATCGCGACCTTTGCGCGACTCCCGCGGCTCGACGAGGTCGAGCGGGCAGACATCGCGATAGTCGGGATTCCCTTCGACAGCGGAGTGAGCTACCGACCCGGTGCTCGGTTCGGCCCCGCGCATGTGCGCGAGGCCTCGCGCCTACTGCGACCGTACAACCCTGCGCAGGACGTCTTCCCGTTCGACGCCCAGCAGGTCGCCGACGCCGGCGACATCGCCGCGAACCCGTTCGACATCGCTACTGCCGTAGCCGAGATCGAGGCAGGCGCGCGCCAGCTCAGCGAGCACGCCGACCGACTAATCGCCATCGGCGGAGACCACACGATCGCTCTTCCGCTGCTTCGCGTCGCGCACGCGCAGCACGGGCCCGTCGCGGTATTGCACTTCGATGCCCACCTCGACACGTGGGACACGTACTTCGGGGCGCCGATGACTCACGGGACCCCCTTCCGGCGGGCGTCCGAAGAAGGCCTCATCGACCTGACCGCGAGCATGCACGTCGGAATCCGCGGCCCCCTGTATTCGAAGGACGACCTCGAGGACGACGCCCGGCTCGGCTTTGCGATCGTCACGAGCGAATTCGTCGAAGAGCACGGCGTCGCGGCCGCCGTCGAACGCATCCGCGCCAGAGTCGGAGACGCGCCGCTCTACATCTCGATCGACATCGACGTACTCGACCCCGCCCACGCGCCGGGAACAGGAACTCCGGAGGCGGGCGGGCTCACGAGTCGAGAATTGCTCCGGATGCTGCGTGCCCTGGCCGACCTGCGCATTATCGGCGCCGACGTGGTCGAAGTCGCCCCCGCGTACGACCATGCCCAGCTGACCGCTGTCGCGGCCAGCCACGTCGTCTACGAGCTGCTGAGCGCGATGGCGCCTGAGGTGACCCAACCCGACCGACAAAGCCCCGACCCGACGTAGAAGTCCTGAACCCGACCGACAAGCCCGACACAGGAGACACCCATGACACTGCCCACCCCGACGGACGAAGCAGTCCGTGCCGCGGCATCCGCCATCGTCGAGGCGTTCGCCGCCACCGACGGCCCGCGCTACTTCTCACTCTTCGCACCTGACGCAACCTTCGTCTTCCACACCGAACCTGCGCGAATCGAGGACCGGGCTGCCTACGAAGCCATGTGGGAGGAATGGGTGGGCGGCGGCTGGAGCGTGGAATCCTGCGCATCGAGCGCGGTCGCAGTGCAGGCGTTTCCCGGCGGAGCCGTCTTCACCCACTCCGTCGGCACGAGCGTGAGCACCGCGGACGGACCCATGTCTTACCGGGAGCGCGAAACGATCGTCTTCCGGTCTGATTCTGGCGGCCTCATCGCCGTCCACGAACACCTCTCACTCCAGCCCTGACCCGACCCCTTTCATCGAGGAGCCCAAAGATGTCGCTCTACACCCGTGTCGACCGCCGACTGGACACCAACTCAGATGACGCGGGCCCGGTTCGCGGAACCTACTCGCTCGGCCGCGTGCTCATGATCTGGCTGGCCGCGAACCTTGTGGTCACCACCCTTCTGACCGGCACGCTCTTCGTGCCGGATGTGCCGTTCGGCCTCGTCATCGCTCTGATCGTGGGCGGAACGATCGTCGGAGCAGCAGTGCTCGTGACGGTCGGTGCGATCGGAACGCGCACCGGCCTGCCGACGATGGCAATCACGCGCGGACCGTTCGGGACGCGCGGGAGCCTGCTGCCGGTGGCCGCCAACGTGGTCATCCTCATGGGCTGGAGCTGGGTGCAGGCGATGCTCGCCGGGATCGCCCTCAACTACATCGTCGCGTCGATGACCGGGTTCTCGAACCCCGTCATCTTCGCGGTGCTCTGCCAGACGATCGTTGTGATCCTTGCGATCTTCGGCCACGCCGGAGTCGCTCGGGTGGAACCGTGGTTCGCCGCGGTCATCCTCGCGATCGCCGCCTACATCTTCGTCGTGGCTTTCACTACGTTCTCGCCGGCAGACTTCGCGGCCATCCCGGCGCCGCTCGAGCCGTTCTACTCCCCGGGACTGGCGTTCGATGTCGTGGTCGCGACCGCCATATCGTGGACGGTGCTCTCGGCCGACTTCAACCGCTTCGCATCGACGACCCGCGCGGGCGTGGTCGGCTCGGGAATCGGTTACACCCTGTCGACGGTGATCTCGATGACGCTCGGCGCTAGCGCGATCGGCTACGTCGTCCTGCGGGGCGGCGACGCGATGGCGTTCGACCCTGTGACGATCATCGAACCCTTCGGCGCCCTGTTCGCGGTCGCGATCTTCCTATCCGTGATGGCGACGAACACGATGGTCGTCTACGGCATGGTCACAAGCGTGGTCAACGCGCTCCCCGGCCGCCGGGTGAAGTTCCTGCCCACCGCGATCGTCCTCGGGCTCATCTCGATCATCGGTTCGACCTTCTTCGGTCTGCTGGCCCAGTTCACGACCTTCCTGGTCACGATCGGTGCCCTGTTCGCACCGATCTTCGCGATCATGATCGTCGACTACTACATCGTCGCGCGCGGCAGCTACAGCGCCGACATCCTGAAGGCTCAAGGCGGTCGCTACTGGTACACCGGCGGCATCAATTGGCTCGCTGTCGCGTCGTGGGTGGTCGGTGCGGTGTCCGCCTACGTGTGGGCGTACGTGTGGCCGCTTCCGTTCGGTGCGACCGTTCCCGCATTCCTCCTGACCTTCGCCGTGTACTTGGCCTTCTCGCTCGCGCGCCGCAGCAAGACGCCTTTCGAGCCCAGCCGGCACCTCGCCGATGCCGACACCTCTCGCTGACGGCCCTGGAGCGCCGCCGCGCACGGCGCTCCGGGACCTCAGCCACCCGATCACCGACGGGATGCCGGTGTATCCCGGCGACCCGGCGGTCCACGTCGACGCCGCGCTGGACCTCGACCGCGACGGGGTGGCCGTGACGGGGCTGCGAATGGGGTCTCATACCGGGACGCACATAGATGCGCCGTCCCATACCGTCGCCGGTGGCCGGACAATGGCCGATGTGGCCCTCGACGAGCTCCTCGGCGATGCGCTGGTGGTGCGGGTGCGAGCGCTCGCCGAGGGCGAGGTATACGGGTGGGACCGGCTGAATGCGGAGCATCCGCTACCGGATCGATTGCCCCCGATCGTCGTGATCGACACGGGCTGGGCGCGGTGGTTCGGCGACGCACGCGCAGTGCGGCATCCGGCCCTCGATGCCGGTGCTGCGAGCGAGCTCGTCGCTCGCGGGATGCGGATCCTCGCGGTCGACACGCTGAGTCCCGACCCGACCGGCACGTCGTCGGCCGCCTTTCCCGTGCACGAGGTCGTGCTGGGCCGCGGCGGGCTGATCGTCGAGAACCTCTGCGGACTGGATGACCTGCCCTCACAGGTGCGGATCGGCTTCTTCCCCCTGCGACTCGGCGGCGACGGGGCGCCGGTGCGCGCGGTCGCCTTCGTCTGAGGCCGAGCAGCGAATGAATTCGCGCCTCGCGCTGGGTCAGATCGGGAGTCAGTGGTCAGGCGCTGGCCTTCCTGGAGGAAAAGAATGAGGGCTGCGGAGGAAATGGAGTTCAACCCTCACCGCCGATCCGCGCCCTGCTGGCTTTCGTAAACAGCCCACCAAAAGGGCCGTTTACGAAACTGTTTACGGAACTGCCCGAGAAGTCTTGTTTCTGCCGTTCTAGGGTGTGTTGAGGGGCGCGATTCTGTGGCTGCGGATGCCATCTGGCTCGGTTTCCGTGTTTTCGTGCGCGTCGGATTGTCGTGAATGCGGGGCAGTCCCGAACCTTGAGCGGGCGATGACGCGCAGGTGGCGCAGCCAGGAGTGGTCAGCGGGGAGGTGGTGACGGTTAGCATCAATGGATGTCCTACTCCGTTGAGCTTTCAGACGATGCCACTCTTCGACTGCTCACCGCGCGAGACATCGGACCAGTTCTTGATGCCTATAAAAGAAACCGCGAACATCTTGCTCCATGGGATCCGGCCCGTGCGGAGTCCTTCTTCACCACCGCCGAACAGACTCGGATCCTGGCGGGCCAGATTGAACAGCTGGAAGCCGGAGCCGGCTATCCGCTTGTCATCGTGAACGGTGCCACTGTCATCGGCCGGGTCACTCTCTCCGGAATTGTTCGTGGGCCCTTCCAGAGTGCGAGCATTGGGTACTGGGTCGACAATGAACACACCGGGCAGGGCCTCGCCTCCGCGGCCCTGCGAAGCGTTGTAAAGCACTGCCTTGAGGATCTCGGTCTGCACCGCATCGAAGCAGGCACGCTGCTGCACAACCTCGGATCCCAGAAGGTACTGCGCAAGGCTGGATTCGCGCCCATCGGTATTGCCGAGAAGTATCTCAAAATTGCCGGTACATGGCAGGACCACTTGCTCTTCCAACGCATCCTGAGTCAGTAAGGCACCCAGTGCCTCTGGAAGCACCAGTGACCAACCTTTGACGGACCAACCTCATTACTCGGGAAGCCTGATCCAACGAGCATGCTCTGAACCGATTCACTTGCTCAGGAGGTGCGCTCAGTCACCTGCGACGCAGGGCAAACTGGTCTAGATCCATCGTGTGGTGTCTTTTGTGAGTTCTTTGATCGGTACTCACTGACCATCCCACGGTGGCTCTTCACGTTGACAAAGCAACACTCAGAAGCCGGAAACCACACCACTCACGGGGGCGTAACCCAAGCCTGACCGCCCGCAGAAAGAACTCCGGTCACTTGCTCTCGATAGCGGCGAGGTCGAAGGTGACCAGCTCGGTTGGCGCTCCGAGTTGCCGTAGAACGCGTCCTGCTGACTTCTCTCGCATGATTGTCCTGCTCAAATGCTAGGGCCAGCGCGTGATGCGTCTTTCTTTGATTTCTTTGATCGCAAGACTCAAACCAGGGCATGGCTTTCGCTCAAGCCGCACACCCTCGTTCCGGAACCGGGGGCGAGACCCGGTATGCTTCGATCAGCATCATCCAATTGGTAGGCTAGAACGCATTCCAAGTGGAGTGCGTCCACCCCATGCCCCCGGCCAAGTCTCGCCGGTCGCATCGTGGGAGCCGCCGCGGCAAACGTGACGACGTGCGTCAAGCGTATTTTGACGCGCCCCACTGCCCGTAGTGGCCCGCCTCCTGTTCGGGATCCTCAGCTGGGCGAGCATGACCTGCCATTAGTGCCTGTTTTGCGCGCCGAAGAGCCGTGTGAACCTGCGACAAGTAGGAGGAACATGCCATGAAGATTCCCGCCATGAAACGAAGAGATTTTCTCAAGGTTGGCGGTGGTGTGGTCGCTGGCGCGGCCGTTGGCATCACCGGCACGAACCTTGGCAACAATCTAGGAGCCGGTGGGGAACTCGCGGCTGTGGCCTCAAGCCGGGGACTGACCGGTGCCGAGGCGCGTGCGGCTCTGACGTCGGTGGTGCCACCCGGCAAGTATGATCCGTACTTCATGTTCGCGTCCGGCGGGCACTCCGGTCAGATCTCGATCATCGGCATCCCTTCGATGCGGCTGCTAAAGATCATTCCCGTGTTCTCTCGCGATTCATTCTCTGGATATGGCTTTGGTACGGACGTTGACGGCGTCATCCCGCGGGGGTCCGATCCGACCAAGAGCAATCTGCTGAGCTGGGGCGACACCCACCATCCCGCCCTCTCGGAAACCGGAGGCCGGTATGACGGCCGCTGGCTGTACGTCAACGACCGTGCCAACGGGCGGATCGGTATGGTTGACCTCGCCGACTACAAGACGAAGCAGATCTACGACATCCCCAACATCGGCAGCGCTCACGGCGGAGTGTTCGTCACGCCCGATTCCGAGTACGCCCATGTGTCGTCCATCACTCCCCGGCCGATTACCGATAACGGATATGCGCCGCTCGAAAGCTACGCGGACCTTTATCGAGGCTTCTCGAGCTGGTGTGCGATCGACCAGACAACGGGCCACCTGGTGCCCGAAAAAAGCTTTCAGATCGAGCTCCCACCCTATAATCAGGATCTCGCGGACATGGGCAAGCTGGCCAGCGCGGGCTACGGGTTCCTGAATTCGTTCAACGCCGAGCTCTCGGTCGGCATGTCTCACAAGAACCCGCCGATTGAAATCGGGGCGGCCAAGAACAAATACGACTACCTCCACGTCATTGACTGGAAGAAAGCCGAAAAGGTCGTCGCGGCAGGCAAGATCATTATGCGGAACGGCATCCGCGTGATCCCGTTGCAAGTGGCCATCAGTGAGGGCATCCTGCACTTCATTCCTGAGCCGAAGAATCCGCATGGAGTTGAGGTCTCTCCCGACGGAAACTACATCGTGATCGCGGGCAAGCTCGACCCGGCCGTGACGGTTTACTCGATCACGATGATCAAGAAGGCCATCGAGGACAAGAACTTCGAGGGCACGGACCGCTACGGCGTTCCGATCATCCCGATCACGGCCGTCACTGCGGCGCATGTCGAACTCGGTGCCGGGCCGCTCCATACGCAGTACGACGGCAAAGGCAACGCGTACACGAGCCTCTTCATTGACAGTGCGATCATCAAGTGGACCCTGGGTCCCGATGCCGGTGTGACTGAAAAGCCGTTTACCGTTCTTGAGAAGATCCCCGTGCACTACAACATTGGCCACCTCGCGATCCCCGGCGGAGACACCGTAGCGCCGGTCGGGACGTACATGGTCGCCCTCAACAAATGGTCGCTCGATCAGGTGCAGAAACTTGGTCCGCAGCATCCGGTGAACTTGGAGCTTTTCGACATTGATCACACGCCGCCACGCGTGCTGAGCAGTTTGCCCCTCGGCGGATCCGAGCCGCACTACGCGCAGATTATCAGCGTCGACCGGCTCAACCCGCTCACGGTCTACCCTCCGGGTACCAGCCCGGAGACCATGGCTAAATCGGAGTTCGCAACCGCCTCCGGGCAGGAGCGAATCGTGCGCGCGGACGGCTTCGTCGATGTCTACGCGACTGTCATGCGCAGCCACTTCACCCCTGAGCAGATCCCGGTCACTGTCGGTGAGAAGCTGCGCATCCACCTGACCAACATCGAGACAGCGGAAAACGCCACACACACATTCGCAGTGCCCAATCACAACCTTCAGGCCACGCTCGACCCGGGGGAGACCGTGAGCGTGGAGTTCACCGCCGACCGGGTGGGATCGTTCGCCTTCTACTGCGCTCAGTTCTGCTCTGCCATGCACATGGAAATGTACGGGTGGCTGCTTGTAGCACCGGCGGGCGCCTGATGAGGCCGGCATCCTCGCGACGCGCGGGCCTTGCATCGTTGTTCTTGACCGTGGTCCTGCTGGCGACGGCATGCAGCACCGGCGGGGCTCAGCCTGACCGGTCGGCGACGTCCTCGTCCAGCTCGTCCACCGCGGTGCTTGCCGTGGTCGGCAAGGAGTTCTCCTTTACGCCGGCCGCCCTCACTGCGGTCGCGGGCGAAACGACGATCCGCTTCACGAACAAGGGAACGACAGGGCATGACCTCTTGATCGATGAGTTGCATGTGCATCTCATGGCTGATGCCGGTGAAACCGTCGAGGCAGACGTCACCCTCGCACCGGGCACATACGCGGTGTACTGCTCGATACCCGGGCATCGGTCAGGCGGAATGGAAGGAACGCTGACGGTCTCATGACGGCAGGAACCGAAGGTTTCGCCCGCTTTTTCCGGCGAGGTTCGGTGACGCGAATCGGAATCGCGCGGATCGTTGCCGGTGTCGCCGGGATCGCTTTGGTACTCGTCGCTGCCACATTGCCGATCTGGCAAATGAGGTTCCTCGCCCCCCAATACCCAGCCGGCCTCGACATCAAAGCGTACGGCAACAGCGTCAGTGGCGACCTGAGTGAGATCACGGTGCTCTCGCATTACATCGGGATGCCGCGCTTCGACGCTACAGGGATGCCCGAGATGACGCTGTGGCCGTTTGTGATCCTGCTCGCTGTGCTGGGAGTAATCATTGCGACAGCGGCGGACAGAGCCTGGTGGCGACGTCTCGCCTGCACCGGATTGTGGCTTATACCTGTCGGGGCGCTGGCCGATGTGCAGTTCCGCCTCTGGCAGATGGGACACAACCTGGATGGTTCCGCACCGATGACCATCGACTCTTTCACCCCACTGGTCGTGGGCCCGACCGTGGTTATGAACTTCACAATGTGGGGCATTCCCGGATTGGCTCTCGCGCTGATCGCGGCCGCCGCCGCACTGGTGACGTTCGCCCCGGCAATCCCACGACGCATCCCACGGCGTGTCTCCGAGCGCTGAACGCAGCGCTCACCCGTTCCACTCACGAACACCAAGCAGTTTGGCAGGACATTCGAATGTCTAATAAAGCAGACGAGCCAGTCGAGGCAGGCGACAACCGGGTGAGAAAAACCGGCGTCGGCACGGAAGGTAAGTCGCACACTCTCAGCCGTCGCAACCTCCTCGCCACCCTCGGGATCGCGGCAGCCGGCGGAAGTGCCATAGCCCTCGGGTTCCTCAACGACGACGCGGAGGCGACAACCGGGCAGGGAGAAACGAATGGAAAGAAGGGAAAAGGACCGGAGCACGCGTGGTGCATGGTCATCGACCTCCGAAGCTGCGACGGCTGCAAAGCGTGCACAATTGCCTGTCAACAGCGGCACAAGCTACCGGAGGAGCAGACCTGGATAATGGTGTATTCGATGGAGGACAGCACAGGGGGCACCTATCCGATGCCACGGCCGTGCATGATGTGTGAGAACCCGCCGTGCCTGTCGGTCTGCCCGGTGAGCGCCACCTTCCGCACTGATGAAGGGCTCGTCCTCGTCGACCCGAACACCTGCGTCGGCTCCCGGGCCTGCATGGCGGCCTGCCCCTACGAGGCGCGCTACTTCAACTGGAACGAACCAAAACCAGTCACCATGATGCCATTCCCTCCGACGCCGCAAATGCCGGTGCCCCAACAGAAGGGAACAGTCGGCAAGTGCGTTCTATGCGCAGACCGACTGCCGTACGGTGAACTACCCGCGTGTGTGACCGGCTGCCCAATGGGTGTCATGTATGTCGGCGACCTGATCACCGACGTCGCCGTGAATGGCCTCGGTGACGTCAAGGTACTCTCCGAATTTCTCAAAGAGAACGACGCCGTGCGATTCAAGGAGGAACTCGGGACCAACCCGCGGGTTTACTACATTCGCGGCCACGGACAGGACCTCTCGTGAGCAACCCGGTCCGGGCCGCAGCGCTTCGCCCATTCGGGACCCCCAGCCGCCGCTACTGGTACGCGATCACCGCCCTCGGCATTGTGGTCCTGGCCGGTGTCGTCGCCTGGATCGTACAGCTTGTGTTTGGGATGGGCGTCGCCGGCTACAACGATCAGGCGTTCTGGGGCATCTACATCGCCGACGTGATCACATTCATTGGGGTCAGTTACGGCGGAGCGGTGGTTTCCGCGATCCTGCGCCTCACCGGCGCCGACTGGCGTGCACCGCTCACCCGGCTTGCCGAGGGCACCGCAGTAGTAACTGTGCTTGTGGGCACGGCACTCATCATCCCGCACCTGGGACGCCCGGAGCGAGTCTGGGAGCTGTTGACCCAACCAAACTTCGCGGCCCCAGTATTCTGGGACTTTATCGCCGTGATGACCTATACCGCCGCATCCCTGGTGTTCTTCCTGTTGCCACTCGTGCCGGACATGGCCATCCTGCACGGTGAGGGCCCGCACCGGCTCGGCCGGTTCAGAGCCGGCTTGTACAGAGTCCTATCGCGCGGCTGGGTGGGTAACCCTGTACAACGGAGGGTGCTGAACCGGTCACTTGGACTGGTGTCGATCATGATCATTCCCTTGGCGGTGTCGGTGCATTCCGTGCTGTCATGGGCCTTCACACTAACCAACCGCCCCTGGTGGAATGAAAGCATCTGGGCGCCGTACTTCGTCGTCGCAGCACTCTACTCGGGCGTAGCGCTGGTCATTCTTGTCGTCGCGTCATTCCGTCGTGGCTACCACCTGGAGGCGTTTATCACCCCAAGACACTTCGTCCGTCTCGGGATGCTGCTGGTCACTTTCTCCGCGACCTACCTCTATATGACCTTTGCGGATCTCCTGCCTGGCGCGTACATCGGTGAACCAGACACCCTCGCGGTGTTTCACGAGCTCCTGCTCGGCCGCCTGGCCGTCTGGTTTTGGCTATTCGTTATCGTCGGGGGCGTACTGCCGATCGTGATCATGGCGTTGCCCTGGACCAGGAATGTGTGGGGCATCGTCACAGCGGCGGCCCTCGTCGTTCCGGCAATGTGGCTGAAACGGATGCTCATGGTCGTTGCTCCGGCCACATTCGACAACATGACCGGAACCTTCGGCGACTTTCGAATCACATGGGTCGGAGTGGCCATGACCCTCGCCGCAGCGGCCGCCGTTCCGCTGCTGCTCATGCTGCTCTTCCGGGTGGTGCCCCTGTTGTCCATCGACGAGATCGAGGAGATCGACGCCGCGAATGGGACTGTCCGGAAAGCAGAATCCGGGCAAAAGGTTGTTGGTAACGGGCGGATGGCCCGATCCGTGGGTATCGTCGTCCTGCTCGTGGGGCTGATGGGTGGGGCGGCAGTCGGGGCTGCGGCTCCCGCTCAGGCGGACACGACGTCAGACACGGCATCCATCGCCCTGACCGGGGTGGAAGCGACCGGCCTAGTGCGGCTCACCGCGACCCTCACCGATCCGGACGGTCGACCCATGTCCCAGGGGGATGTCGAATTCCTCACGACGACGAGCGCACTGGGGGAACGGCTCCTTCCCCTGGGCACAATCGCCACCGATACCACGGGCGTCGCCGTCCTGACCCTGGGCGGAGACTCTGACCACCTCTACCGGCCGTCAGAGGCCGGGCCGCAGGAATTCTTCGCCCACTACACACCGTCTATGGGCGAGCAACCGATCACAGACTCGGTAACCGTGAATGTCACGGTGGGCCAGTCGGCATACCATCCGGCCGAACCCAAACCCTTTGTCACGATGGGAAAGGTCACGGTCATAGCGATCTTCACCATCGTCGCCGCCATCTGGTTGACGTTGACCGTGCAGGTTGTAAAGGTCCGACGGGTCTGTACCGACGCCCAGCTCAACCAGGACACGCAGGGCAGCGAGGGCGGGAAGGTCACCTCCGGCTGACCCCGGACCAGCTACGAAAAAAGGAACGTCCGCGACAATATCGCGGGCGTTCCTTGTATGCCCTTTGGCACCCGTCTCAGAGACGGGGGGCAGGCTCCGGTGACTCGGGTGTAGCGGCCACCGGGGCATCGAGGCCTGATTCGGCGGAGGTCGTACTCTGCATTTCGCTCTTCAAAATCTTTGTCGACTGCCCAAGGCTGCGAGCAAGGGCGGGAAGTTTGGACGAGCCGAAGAGAAGCACGACGATTGCAAGGATGATCAGGGAATGCCATCCGGTTAGGTTGCTGAACATGCGGGTCCGATCTGTAATTCGGTAGGGGTGTCGATACCGCCCCCATCCAGGGGGAGGTGGACAACGTCAATCCGAAATCTCCGCGGCCGCTCAATCGCGACGCTAAACGTCGCTGAACGCCTCCGAACTAGCGATGACCTACTAAGTAATTTAGCACTCTGCGTTGCGGACCCGGAGTGGGGACGACGACGAGATCGATATTCGGGTGAGCAATGAGGTCGTTGTTGCCGCCGAAAGCATTCGCAACTTTTAATTCTTCAGCGAGCTGGTCGGCGCTTTCCTGGCTCCGGCTCAAGACGGGGACAAGTCGAGCTGATTCAGTCTTCTCAGCGGGAATGTGGCCTCCTTGGTCCAGCCGCCGGCCCCGATGATGCCGACTGTGACGGTGTAAGTACCGCCGACAATGCGCAACGCCGCGGCGTTCTCATTCCAGTGGGTACAGCTCCGCGGTTCGAGGGCGAATTGAACGGCCTCGCTCTCGCCCGCGTGGAGGTGCACTCGGGTGAAAGGGGCGATTTGTCGCAGGTGACCAGGCTCTGCTCCTTGGTGTCCCGCAGGAGTGAGGTGTTCCCGGGCGAGCCGGATCCGCCAGCAGGCACGGCGCGACTCTCCTCGCACGCCACCACCCTCCTGGGTACCCCAACGTGCTGGCCTGAAGTACATGCGGACCGACGTTTCTTTATGAGCGGCCAGCAGACCCCGCGGATTCCGCGGGTCCCCTCGATGCCCTACTCTGACGACACAAGAGATTTTCACTGCGGCATTGTGCCGTGGTATCCGAGTGAATCTCCCCACCCGGGAGCTTCCATGCGCGCACACCGTCACATCCGATCCGTGGTCGCGGTTTCGGTCGTGTTACTTACCATCCTGGCCGGATCCACCGGCATGGCTGCCGCCCCCAGCGCGTCGGCCGCGTCGAGTGCTACCACTCTCTCATTGAGCCCGAACACCGGCCCGGCCGGCTCCACACTCACCGCCAGCGGACGCGGATTTCCGCGAAACACCGCGGGCACGGTGACCATGGGAACTACCCGTCTTGCGGTTCAAACCAGGGCGAACGGAACCTTCAGCGCCGATCTGACGGTTTCCAACACCACAACCAGCATCCTGCCGGTGACGGCAACAGTAGGCACCGTGACGGCCAGCGCGTCCTTCACCGTCAGCTTCGCCCCCGTCTCCACCGCGGTGGACCCGGCAGCCACCACCACCCTCACCCAGCAGGCCATTACAACGAGCGCCCCAATCAGCGCGTCCCGTCTACGTTTCGGGGTGGCCACCCCGGGCGGCGCCCTGGCGAATTCCGAACTGGACGCGGTCGCCACTCTCGTAAACGAGAGCCCCTCGATCGTGATGTCGTACAAAGACTTCAACCAGGCCTTGTCGATCGCCGAACTCGACTCCGTGCGGGCGCGCGGAGCCACGAGCCTAATCACCTGGGAACCCTGGGTTTGGGGCGGCGGGCTAAGCCAGCCGGCCTACTCTTCTACTCGCGTCACTGACGGCACCTACGACACCTACCTCACCCAGTGGGCCAGGCCCTGGCCGCCTGGGGGCAGCCGGTGATGCTGCGCTACGGCCATGAGATGAACGGCAACTGGTATCCCTGGGCGGATAGCGTTAACGGCAACGCCCCGGGCGACTACGCCGCGGCCTGGCGCCACGTGCACGACGTCGTCGCCGCAGCCGGAGCCACCAACGTGTCCTGGGTCTGGAGCCCGAACATCCCGTTCACCGGTTCGACCCCGCTGGCCGGCCTTTACCCCGGCGCCGCGTACGTCGACGTCGTTGCGCTGGACGGGTACAACTGGGGTACGTCGGCGGCCTGGAGTACCTGGGAGGCACCAGCGGCCCTCTTCGACACCGGGCTCGCCCAACTGCGCGCACTGGCGCCCGGGAAGCAGATCATTATCGCCGAAACCTCGTCCGCCGAGGCCGGTGGGTCGAAGTCGAAGTGGAACACCGCCTTGGTGGCCTACCTGGCGAAGCAACCCGACGTCACCGGTTTCGTCTGGTTCCACTTCCTCAAGGAGACCGACTGGCGCATCAACAGCTCGACAACCTCCACAAGCTCCCTCACCAAGGCACTGGCGGCGCGCTCGGTGAATTGAGCCGCCAGGTTGGTGACAGCCGACCGCTGAAATAGGAAGGGGACTGCCCCCGGTTTGGTTGACTCCTAACCTGTGGAGATTCGTCTTCGCTGGAAGGATGTCATCATGCCCAAGCCCTATCCACCCGAGTTCCGCCGCGATGTTGTCGCGGTCGCCCGGAAGCACGAAGCCCCGCTGAATCAGATCGCGAGAAACTTCAGGATCTCGGAGTCTTGCCTGGCGAATTGGCTGAAGAAAGCCGACGTCGAGGAAGGCGTCAAGCCGGGCGTGACCGAGAAAGAGTCCGTTGAGCTGCGGGATGCGAAGAAGCGCATTCGGCTGCTCGAGCAGGAAGCCGAGGTCATGCGCCGTGCCGTCGCCTATCTGTCCCGGGACGTCAACCCAAAATGATCTACCCGCTGGTCCTTGAACTGGCTGTCGACGGTGTCCCCGTCACGGTGACCTGCCGGGTGTTGCGCTTCTCCGAACAAGCGTTCTACCAATGGAAGCGCGACCCCATCTCCCAGCGCGACTGGACGACGCCCACCTCACCAACGCCGCCTGGGATATCCACCGAGACGACCCCGCGTTCGGCTACCGGTTCATCTCCGACGCGCTCGGCCAGGCCGGCCTCACCGCAGGTGAGAACCGGGTCTGGCGGCTGTGCTCGCAGCAACGGCTCTGGTCCGCGTTCGCGAAGAAACGCGGCCTCACGCGCAAGGCCGGCCCGCCCGTCCACGACGACCACGTCAAACGGAAATTCACCGCGACACGCCCGAACCAGCTCTGGCTCACCGACATCACCGAATACCGCACCGACGAGGGCAAGATCTACCTCTGCGCGATCAAAGACGTCTACGCGAACAAGATCGTCGGGTACTCGATCGACTCCAGGATGAAGGCGTCCCTGGCCGTCGCAGCCGCCCGGAACGCGATCGGCCAGCGCAACATCGACGGCACGATCCTGCACTCCGACCGAGGCTCGCAGTTCCGCTCCAACGCGTTCCTGCGGGTGCTGAAGAACAACGGCATCACCGGGTCGATGGGCCGCGTTGGCGCATGCGGCGACAACGCCGCGATGGAGTCGTTCTTGGCCCTGCTACAGAAGAACGTCCTCGATCGTCAGCGGTGGTCAACCCGGGAGGAACTGCGCCTGGCGATGGTGGTCTGGATCGAGCGCACCTACCACCGAAAGCGCCGGCAGCGCCGCCTCGGTAAGCTCACCCCGATCGAGTTTGAGACAATAAACGTGGCCCTCAAGGCCGCCTGAAACCACTAACCCTTTGAGTCAACTGAACTCGGGGCAGTCCCAAATCTCCAAAACGGTACTTTCGCAGTGCTCTAACTTCGTGGTGCACCGGATCCAGAACCCGGAAGACCTCCAGCACGTCCGACGAATGACCCCTTTCATATCCGAAGCGGTGCTCAGCCGCCTGCCGTCTCTGCCAAAACAGCACGCACTGATCTTCGGTAATTCAGTGAGCGTGCCCACGACATTCAAAGTTCGCAACGCTAGCCCTACACCGAGAAGCGACGATGCAAATATCCGACACGTCTGGTTCGTGGAGGACGCATCGGTTGCTGCACTCTGAATGAGTGGGGGAGTGCCGCTCGGCCGGACTGGCGGGTTTCGGCCGGGCTGACGTAACCGGTCTTATCGGGGACCCCATGAGCCGGGGCTGAGTCCTCAGATCAACAAGTCAGTGGACAGCTGTTTACGCCAGCAACGCGTTGGCAGGAAACCGGGAACGGTTCAACCCGGCATGTGATTGATGTCATAGCTCTCAGCGACTTTGTGCGGTACTGCCCCATCAGTCCTGGTTGCTGAACACCGCGTCAAACGAAGTCGACGCTGGCGTCCAGAGTAGTGCCCGAATGAAAGCGAGCGCTTCCGGGGCACCGCGAAGTCGGTCCATACCGGAGTCCTCCCATTCGATGGAGATGGGACCGGTATAGCCGATCGTGTTCAGGGCGCGGAAACTGGCTTCCCAATCCACGCTGCCGTGACCCGCCGAGACGAAGTCCCATGAGCGTTTCGGGTCGCCCCACGGTAAATGCGATGAAAGCCGCCCGCGACGGCCGTCCTTCGGCAGCAAAGTGGTGTCCTTGCAATCCACGTGATAAATCCGATCGGCAAAGTTATGTATGAACGCCGCAGGGTCGATGTCCTGCCACATCAAATGTGAAGGGTCCCAGTTCAGGCCAAACGCCGGACGGTGTCCGATGGCTTCAAGCGTCTTCTCCGTCGTATACCAGTCGTAGGCAATTTCGCTTGGGTGAACTTCAAGGGCAAACCGCACACCATTGTCATCAAAGACATCCATAATCGGATTCCATCGGTCCGCGAAATCTTCATAACCCGCCTCGATGACATGCTCCGGTACCGGCGGGAACATGGCAACGTACGGCCATATTTTTGAGCCCGTAAAACCCACCACGGTGTCGACGCCAAGCCTGCGAGCGGCGATGCCGGTGAGTTTGAGCTCCTGGGCGGCGCGCTGGCGAACGCCCTCGGCTTCACCGTCTCCCCATACTCGCGAACCAACGATGGCCTGATGGCGAAAATCGATGGGATCATCGCAGACGGCCTGGCCCTTGAGATGGTTCGAAATTGCAAAGAGTTTCAGGTTGTGGCGCTTGAGAATATCGAGGCGTTCCTGAAGGTAAGCATCATCTTCTGCGGCACGCCATACGTCGAGGTGTTCGCCTGAACAGGCGATTTCCAGGCCGTCGTAGCCCCACTCGGCTGCATACTTCGCGACCTGCTCAAGCGGCAGGTCGGCCCACTGACCGGTGAAAAGGGTGACGGGTCGAGACATGTGTTTCTCCTTCCTGGTCAGTATGAATCTACTGAGTTAGGGCTGCGTCGAGGACGCTGAGGCTGTTGTTCGTCACAGCAGTAATTCCATCAGTAGGACCCACGACGTCGACCCATCGGCCGGACTGTGCGGAAGTCAACACTGCATCTGTGATGATCGCAGCCCGTAAACCGTCGACAAACGTGGGAAGGTCATCGACATTCTGGTCCTGAAATGAAGCATAGGCATCCGCTGTAAAAGCGTTGAAAGCATCTTGATATCCCTTCGGATGCCCGGCAGGAAGATGTGCCAGACGCTGGGACGACAGGGCGGACAGCTCTGCGGAGCCAGAGTAGATTGTGCTTTCACTACTCTGGTTCGAAGCCGTGAACTTTCCCGGGTGCTCCTGGTTCCACCGGTATGATTCCAGTTCCCCATCAAAGGAAAAGTGGAGCCGGTTCTTGCGCCCATGGGTAATCTGACTGGCGATGAGCGTGCCGGATGCGCCGCGATCTGTCTCAAACAAGATGGATGCGGCATCTTCGGTCGACCCGCGTTCAGGATGTGATCGCGAGAGCGCTGAGACGAGTCTGGTGATGCGGTGCCCTGTCACGAACTCCATCAGGTCGCACCAATGAACGCCGATGTCAGCAAAGGCACGCGATGAGCCGCCGACCTTCTCATCGACCCGCCAGTTTGTGGTTGTGGGCAGTGCGAGCCAATCCTGGAGATACGAGCCGTGGAGCAGGTGCATCTCTCCGGCCGAACCGTGTGAGATGCGCGACCGAATCTCACGAACCGCAGGGTAATAACGGTAGATGAACGGAACGGCAGTCGGTGTTCCAGAGATCCTGGCGCGGCTCACCAGGTCTTCCGCGTCTGACACCCGCGTCGCCAACGGTTTCTCGCACACGACAGGTTTTCCGACTAGAAGAGCCAGCCCTGCCTGCTCAGAATGAAACGCATTCGGTGTGCAGACATGAATGACATCCACCGCATCGGACTCGATCAAGGCGCGGGCGTTTGGAGCGATACCGTGGATACCCAACCGAGCCGCAGCGCGAGCGGAGCTGTCGGGCGAAGAGCTCGCGATCAGTACAACCTCGGAGCCGGCTGCCCGGATTGCCCGGGCATGTACTTCTGCCATGAAACCACCGCCGAGGATACCGGCTCGGAGTCGGGGCTGCATCAGCTTGAGGCCTTTTTGCTCGACAGGGCGACGGCGACAATGATGATGGCGCCACGAACGACCTGCTGCTGACTCACTTCAAGGCCGGCGAGGATCAAACCGTTGTTGACCAGGCCGATGAAAAGCGCACCGAAGAGTGATCCAATGATTGCACCGCGGCCGCCGAAGAGGGACGTTCCCCCAAGAATCACAGCAGCGATGACTGAGAGTTCATCACCGGTTCCCCACTGGAAGCGTCCCGACTGAAGTCGACCCGCGTAGAGCATGCCTGCGATGGCGGCCACGAGCCCGGAGAGGAGTAAAACGTAGAATTTGATCCGGGCGGTGTTGACTCCAGTAAACATGGCTGCCTGAGTATTCCCACCCGTAGCCCGAACTTGGCGGCCGAATTTCGTCTTGTTCATGACGACCGCGCCAATGGCCACAACGACCACGGCCCAAATCAGAAGGGACGGAATCGCGCCGACATTACCGCCACCGAAGATCTGGATGAACGTGGCATCGGCGATCGGCACCGGTGCAGAAGCCGTGATCCAGCGAGCCACGCCCACAATGAGACCGAGCATTCCCAAGGTCACGAGAAAAGACGGGACCTTGAGCCATGCCACGAGTCCGCCGTTGACAGCACCGACAACGAGTCCGACCAGAAGGCCGGCGAGAATGCCCGGTACCAGTCCATAGGAAGACACGGCCAGGGCAGAAACCACGGAGGACAGACCCGCGACAGACCCGATACTGAGGTCGATTTCGGCGGTGGCGATCACGAATGTCATGGCCACGGCCATGATCGAAATGGTGGCCGTCTGGCGCGCAATGTTCAGGAGGTTGTTGGCACTCGTGAAACCGCTGTCGCCCAGGAGTACGGCGAAGAGGATAAACACCACTACAAAACCGACGTAAATAATGTTCTGACGCCAGTCAAAGCGCTGAACAATTCGAAAACTGCGGGTCATTTGCGTAGTCAGCGTAGACATTTATGCTCCTTGCACAGCGAGTTGAAGGAATTCTTCAGATGGGATCTCGGCCCGCGAAAGATCGCGAACCGCTTCGCCATCTCGGAGAACGAGGATGCGGTCGCTCACCGATAGCAGTTCCGGAAGTTCGGACGAAATGATGATGACGGCCTTGCCGTCGTCGGCAATCTGGCGAACCATAGCCAAGATCTCCTTCTTGGTACCGATGTCTACGCCAGCCGTGGGCTCATCCATCATGAGGATGTCTGGATCAGTGCCGAGCCATTTTCCGATCACGACCTTCTGCTGGTTTCCACCTGAGAGCCTCGAGACATCCATTGTTTGGTCGGCGACCTTGATGGAAAACTTGCCAATGATCTCTTGTGCTCGTATGGCTATCTTGGAGGAACGCAGGAGCGGACCACTCTTGAGCTCGTCGAGAAGAGGAAGGGTGATGTTTTCCTGCACGGAGTGCTCGAGCACCAGACCCTGAGCTCGGCGATCTTCGGGGATGAGTGCGAGCCCGAGGGAGATCGCGTGCCCTGGATTGCGAATGGATACGGTCTGTCCATTGATCGTGATGGTTCCAGCGGAGGCCCGATCGATTCCGAACAACGTGTTCACGAGTTCCGTGCGACCGCTGCCCATGAGACCTGCCAGACCGAGAATTTCTCCGCGGTGCAAGTCGAAAGTGACATTTGACAGACGTTTGCCGGAAGCCAAACCGGTCACGGTCATCACGGCATCCGTGCTGATCTTCGCGCTGCGGTCTTCGTAGGCCATGATTCCGGACATTTCTCGTCCAACAATGGCCGCGACAATCTGCGCCGGAGAGACATCGGAGAGTTTTGCGGTCAGAGCTTTCTTGCCGTCACGAAGCACGGTGATGCGATCGGCAACCCGGTAAACCTCATCCATGCGGTGTGAAATGTAAATGATGGAGATTCCACGGGCCTGGAGTCGCTCGATGAGTTCGAAGAGCGCATTCGTCTCGTGCTTGGCCAGCGATGCCGTTGGCTCATCCATGATGAGCACACGGGCGTTCTGGGCCAAAGCTTTGGCGATTTCGGTGAGCTGCCAGAGCGCCGTGGGCAGATTCTCGAGCAGGCTCGTGACGTCGACGCTGACACCCATGTCCACGAAAATGGCATGCGCTTTCTCACGGGCGAGTGAATCATTGATGAGACCGAATTTTCCCATGGGTTCAGCCGTTAGGAAGACGTTCTCCCAGACGGTGAGGGTGGGGATGAGGCTGAACTCCTGGAAAACCATACCGATGCCTGCAGCCCGCGCAGCGAAGGTGTCGGTCAAGGAGACTGTCTCACCCGCAACCCTCACCTCGCCGCTGTCACGCTGATACACGCCCTGCAGTATCTTCATGAGAGTCGACTTGCCCGCACCATTTTCACCAGCGAGAGCGTGCACTTCGCCAGTGACCAGTTCAAAATCGACCTCGCGAAGAACAGGAACTCCGCTGAAGGCCTTGGTGATGCCGGACATCTCAACTGCGAGCACAGGAGTCGTGGACATCTGGTTTATTCGACCCTTCCGGTCTCGCGGTTGAGCTGAGGAACCTTAACCCACTGCCCGGACGCTGCCGAGGTGAGAATGGCGTGATCGACCAAAGCAACCTGGTAGCCATCGCCGAAGTCGGGGCGAACAGGGTCACCACCTGCAATAGCGGTGAAGAGGTCATGGGCTTCGATGATCTTCGTTTCGCCATAACCGATACCCAACGCAGGGATGGGCCACAGATTGGCGCCATTGGGGTGGTTGGGGCCGGTGTATACCGTGCGGAATCCGCGACGATCGTTTTCATCGCTCTTGAAACAGACCTGAAGTTCGTCCCTGTTCTCGTAGTTGAAGACGATGGACCCCTCCGAACCATGGATTTCGAGGGTGATGAAGTTGTTGCGACCCCAGGCATTACGCGTTGCTTCTACGGAACCGATGGCTCCGCTGGCGAACTTCACAAGCGACAAGACCTCGTCTTCTACATCAACGGATCCCATTGGTCCGCCATCAGTTTTGGAATTCCCGAGCGAGTCGGCACCAGCCTGCTGCAAGGGGCGTTCCGTGATGATGTTGGCCGTCAGACTGCTCACTTCGGTGATCTCACCTGCGAGGTAACGAGCCATGTCAAGCACGTGGGTCAGGATGTCGCCCACAGCGCCCGAACCGGCAATTGACTTCTTGAAGCGCCACGACAGGGGAGAGTTTGGGTCGGCCGACCAGTCCTGTAAGTACGTCGCACGAAGGTTCAGGATGCGCCCAATGGCGCCTTCGTCAATATATCGTTTCGCCAGAGCGACAGCGGGGGTTCGGCGGTAGTTGAAGGCCACCATGTGGACGCGATCGCTTCCGCGCGAGGCTTCGTACATTCTCTCTGATTCTTCCACTGTGCGGGCCAGTGGCTTCTCGCAGATGACGTGCTTACCGGCTTCGAGAGCGGCGATGGCGATCTCCGCGTGAAGATTATTAGGGGTTGCGATGTCAACGAGGTCAATCTCCGGGTCATCGATGATGGAGCGCCAGTCACTTGTGGACTTCTGAAAACCGAAGCGCGCCGCAGCGTCTGAAGCCAGGTCATCCGTGGCCTCCGCGATGCTGTGTTTAACCGGCATGATGTCGGTGGGCCAGTAAAACATGGGGACAGCCGAATAAGCCAGCGAGTGGGCCTTGCCCATGAATCCGCCGCCGATGAGGCCAACATTGATTCTCTTCATTGTGAATTCCTTGTCGTTTTAGGCGAAAGCTTTGGAAAGGCTGCAACCTAGCTGTTTCGGGCAAAGCGTGAAGTCCGTGGGGCCGGCAGCAAAAGATGAAATGTCTGCTGCCGGTCCCACAGTTGGAAGTGCGTTTTATTTCGTGTAAGCGCTTGAGATCGAATCAGGTGCTTCGACCTGGTAAACCGTCTTCCACGATTCGAGGACGTTCTCGTGCGTCACCGCGAGGGCGCCGAGGGCAACGAAGTTCGGAATGTCTGCCTTGCCGATGAGTGCCGCTGCGCCAAGACGAGCCTCCGCTACACCCTGGTCATAGGGGCGCTGAGCGCCCAGGCCTACGATGAGTTCGTCCTTGGCCAGAGCAATAGCAACGTTGGTTCCGAGGTCTTCGGTTGCAATCTTCAGGTCCGGGCGACCGGACTCACGGGCAGCGGCCATGATGCCTTCGGCAGGAACGTCCCAAACTCCCCAGATTCCGGCGAGGTTCGGGTACTTGGTCAGCAAGGCGGTGGTGGCTGCCTGCGCGTCGCCAGCGAAGTCGGGGCCGCCGATACCCTTCTCTTCAACAATGGTGATGCCGGGGTACAAGGCAATCGTTTCTTTGAAACCCTCGTAGCGCTGTGCTGTCACGAAGAACTCCGCGTCGTGGAAGACGAGACCAATCTCGCCTTGGCCGCCGAGAGCTTTGGCCAAAAGGTGAGCTGATACGACACCGTTGCCTTTATTGTCGGCGGAGACAACCGAAACGTAATCCTTGCCGCCGACAAAACCAGCAGGAACGTTGTCCATGAAGACGAGCTTCACGCCGGCGTCGCGAGCCTGTGCGTACGCGGAAGCGGTTGCCACCGGGTCGGTGGGAATAGACACGATCAGGTCGGGTTTCAACGCGAGTACGGTCTCCAGGTCAGAGACCTGCTGCTCGGGTTTGAAGTTGGCGTCTGTCACTGCAACGACTTCCATGCCCAGGCGAGTGAATTCTGACTCGAGCCCTTCCACCTGTGCAGTGGACCAGTCGTTTCCGGCGTAGTGCATAACAATCGCGACCTTGAAGTTTCCGGTCTTGACCTTGGCAACTTCGTCATCGGTCAGCGTCGTTGCATCGAAACCCGCGGGTTTTTCGCCGTTCGGACCAACACTCAACACCTGTCCCGACAATTCGGACAGTGCTGCGTCTACCTGCGCCGACACATCAGCGTTTTCACTGCTCGCGGTTCCGGTGGCTGCTGTTGAGCATGCTCCAAGACCAAGCATCAACGCTGTGCCGAGGGCAAGCGCTGCAATTGATTTCTTCATTGAAATAGCTTTCTTTTTGTGGGAGAGGGGGGATTAGTCTCGAAGCGTGTTGCTAGTGGGCAAGAACGTCATCGAGGTACCGCTTACTGATGACGGCGGCGTCGGTGGGGTCGCCATCGTATGAATCCAGTTCGACCATGAGCCAGCTGTCGTAGCCAGCTGATCGAACTGCTGCAATCACGCCAGGAATATCGATGTCTCCCTGTCCAAGGGGAAGAAAATCACCGGTGGCGTATTTGTAGTCCTTGAGGTGTACGTGGGCCAGACGGTCGGCGTATTTTTCGATCAGTTCAACCGGATTTCCGCCACCAGCAGTCAGGTGGGCGGTATCGGGACAGAACTTGATTGTGGACAGACCCATCAGCCGTTCGAGGGCGTCCGGCCCCTCAACGATGGTTCCGAGGTGAGGATGGTAGGTGCAGTCCAGACCAAAGGAGGCGGCGATCTCCACAACTTGGTCAAGGGCACGACCCAGCTTGGCCATATCGTCTGGCTGCTCGCCTCGAGCGCGCTTGGCGCCACCGCCCACAACCAGCCTGGTGGCGCCGAACTCCGAGGCGAGCTTGGCCGACTGGGAGATTTTGTGAAGCTCATCTTCGAGGATGTCGTCATAAATGAAGTTGGCGCCGGTGTAGACGGCAACGAGCTCAAGCTTGGCCTTCTTGAAAGCATCAATCAGCACGTCTGGCCGATCCGCATATTCGGCGAGATCTCCGTCGAACACCTCTGTCCCCTGATAACCAGCGGATGAGATGTCCGAGATCGCTTCGAGGGTATCGCCGTTCGCACGATAAAAGAGGTCTTTCACAGCCGTGACGCCGGAGGGATGCCCTACGACCCCGCCCCATGTAATGGTCGAGTAGCCAATCTTCATCGATGTGCCTTTCATAAGTAAAGCTCCACTGCCCTGTGGCATTGATCTCATGGTGATTCTGTGTGTGGATCGATAATGACAGTGAACAATGGTCTTCTGTCGAAAATCAACATTACGTTACCTACCTGTTATCAACTACTGTCGATAACAACCAGATCAGGGGCAGATCGTTGCGTCCGGCGCCAGTAAAATTCGGGGATGGCTGAGATTCAAATCAAATTCAACGGCTTCAGTGCCGCAGCCCTTTTTCAGCTCCTACGAGATGGGCAGCCACGAACAAAGGCCGAATTGGTGACAATGACGGGCTTGGCTCGATCGACCATCCAGCTCCGCATCGACACTTTGCTTGAGCTGGGCCTCATTGCACCTGTCAATGATGCCGTTTCTACCGGTGGTCGACCCTCAGCCCAAGTAGCCCTCAACCCCAAAGCCCGTGTGATTGCGGCCGTGGACTTTGGGGCAACGCAAGCGAGCCTGGCTCTGACAGATCTGGCAGGCGAGATCCTCGGCCGAACATCGTCAAAAATCATCATTGCGGATGGTCCTGAAACATGTCTCGGCTGGATGGTTAGGACAATTCGCTCAGAACTCGCATCTCTCCGCCTCAAAGAAGCGGATCTGATCGCCATCGGAATCGGTCTCCCCGGCCCCGTCGAGCACTCTACCGGGCGCCCTTCGAACCCACCGATCATGCCAGGGTGGGATGACTTCGATGTACCTGGTTTCGTCAACCACCATCTCACAGCGACCGTCCTTGTCGATAACGACGTGAATATCATGGCGCTCGGAGAGCAGAAGTTCGCCTGGCCCGACATGGAGAACATCATCTTTCTGAAGGCGTCCACGGGGATCGGCTCCGGAATTATCAGCAGCGGCGTACTCCAACGGGGCGCCGAAGGTATCGCAGGAGATATCGGGCACGTGCAAATCGCCCGCGGTCAGAACGTGCCCTGTCGCTGCGGCAACAGCGGTTGTTTGGAGGCTATGGCCGCTGGACCAGCGTTGGCTCAGCGACTAGCCCTCGCCGGAGTCGAATACAACGGCAAGTCCATCGCTGTTCTCAGCGACGTGGTGGCCGCCACAAAGGCTGGCGAATTGGCCGCCATTCAGGCAGTTCGACAGGCGGGCCGCGATATCGGCGAAGTCCTCACCACCTGCGTCAGCGTCCTGAATCCCTCCATCATCTCGATCGGGGGTTCCCTCGCCTTCGCCGGGGACCATCTTCTTGCCGGCGTTCGCGAAGTTGTCTATTCGCGCACGATGCCGCTGGCCACGGAACATCTCATCGTGGCACAATCTCGAGCCGGTGCCGACGCCGGCATTATCGGAGCCAGCGTCATGGCAATCGACTTCGCCCTCTCGTCCGCGAGCATTGACGCGATGGCGGCCGCGCTGGAGTCTGCAAACAAATAGCGGGCACTTCGGCAGGCAGTTCTTACCAGGAGCGGTCACTGCAAGAAGATCACCGGCGCGCTGCCGATGAATTGCACAACCTGGTAGGACGTGACCATGGAAATCCACTTGCAGATGCACGACGCATGGATCTGGATCGTTCTTGGCCATCGACCTAGATGTACCGCCCAGAGACGTTAGTTAAGCGGCTGATGGGCGGGTAGTTTCCGATGGCGGTGTGGGGCTTTGTGGTGATCGTATTCGTGGATCCATGCTGGCAGTGCGTTTCGACGGGCTGATTCTGAGGCGTAGAAGCGCAGGACCTCTTGGACGAGAAGGGTCCAACCGTGGCAGCATTTCTCCGAGCCATCGATCGGGCCGAGCAACTCATTGTGAGCGATTCAGCCGAGGTGGAAAGACTCCTTGCCCTATACGAAGAGGCCATGGACACCGCCACCCTGGAAGCCCTGATCCCGATCATTCAGGCGCACGTCTCAGCCAGCTCACAACCCACCGAATCCGGTTTCGAGAAGTCCGTCGACTTCCAGCTCCAAACAGGGTTGGTGGACGATGCTCCCGCATTCTCCGACATCATTCCAGCCGACTGGATCGAAACGGCGCTGAAGGGTTGAACCCTTACGAGCGGGAGCCGAAGACCGCCAACGGTGATCTTCGACTTCCATAATTTTGCTCTGATGCCGACTGATCTAGACCTTGCAAACTCCCACGAGGTTCCGAAACATTCGGTGACAACCAACCGAGACGGCTTCTCACCGCTCTGAAGAGAGCAGCGGACGGTGAAGCATCTCTCGCGATCGCCGCCCATCAGCCGCTGAACTAACCTCCTTGGGCAGTACAGCTAGCGCGGAGGAGAACGGCGACAGCCGTGACGCCCGTTTCGTCGGCGTGCACTTCGGCGTAGGCGAGGCGGGTGTGGTCGTCGATGACAGCGTGCACGTAGTCATAACTGACCCGAACCTGCCCGGCTGTGTGGTTGGTGCGGGTTGACCGGGCTGGGCCCGCCAACCGCCGCCGTCGGGGATACGACCGAGCTCCTTCACGTCGATATGCCCCATCTCGCCACGGCGGCATAGAGAGGTTTCGTTAAGTGGAGGAAGATCCAGAAATCGTGGAGGAAAACGCCTTCTGCGATCTTGCGAGACCCGTGCCCCACTGCTTTTCGTAAACAGCCCACCAAATGTCCCGGAAACTCAAGGGTTTCCGGGACTTTTTTGGTTAGAGATTTGACTACCCCATCACAAACCCATCTTTTACTCCTCTCCGGAGCTGCTGAAACGGCATTCCCATCCGGGGCGGAGACGTCGTTTTCGGTCCAGCCCGGTCGTCTGGGATTGCGGTGCGCACCTTCTGGGTATGAGCATCCACGACGACTACCCAACCTCCTCCTCTACGCCCTCCACCGACGCGTGGGGCCTGGAACCCCTGATGGACATCAACGAGTTGGCGTCCTACCTGGGCATACCGATCTCCACGGTCTACGACTGGCGTGTGCGGGGCAAAGGCCCGACGGCGTACCGATTCGGCAAGCATCTGAAGTTCGCCATCTCCGATGTGCGGGCCTGGATTGCCGAGCAGCGGGAGCCGTCCAGCCCGCCCCGGCGCCCCGATCGGCGGTGAGCTGATATGTCGCGGCCACGGTTGACGATCAGCACCTTCGGCGACATCACCATCCGGGTGACGCCGTCCGGCCGATTCGAGGCTAGGACCCGCTACCGGGACTGGGACGGTCAGACGCGCCAAGTGCAGGCCACCGGCGACACAGCCATGGCTGCTGAGCGATTGCTGAAGAGCAAGCTCACGACGAGATACCTGCAGCAGCCGACGAACACGTCGCTGACGCCGGACAGCTCGTTCGAAGACTTGGCGACGTACTGGCTCGAGGACATCGACATGGAAAATTGGATCTCGAAGACCACCCGGAATCTGTACGAGCGCAACATGCGCACGCTCGTGCTCCCGGTGTTTCGCAGTCTCACGCTGCGTGAGATTGGCGTCGCTCGCTGCGATCACTTCATCAAGCAGCTGGCGAAGCTCTCTCACAGCCGGGCCAAGCAAGGTCGTGTCGTTTTGCGGCTGGCGCTTGAGTTGGCAGTGCGGCATGAGATTCTCCCGAGCAATCCGATGGATCACGTGTCCCGCCTGTACCGCGAGCCGCATCTCCCCGATGCGCTCACGGCCCCGGAGGTGAACGTCATCCGCGCGGCAATCGCCCAGTGGGAGAGCGCCGCCAACCACACCTCAGGACCCAAGCCCGACGGCCAGCTCAGTGCGATCATCGAGGTCATGCTCGGCACCTCGGCCCGGATCGGCGAGGTGCTGGCCATCCGCCGCCGGGACGTCGACATCACCAGTGCCGTACCGTCCATCCGCCTGGCCGGCACGATCGTGAGCCGCAACGGCGAGCTGACCTTCCGGCAGGACCACCCCAAGACCGCCAAGTCGCGCCGCGTTGTTGCACTGCCCACGTTCACCGCCGACGCGGTCCGCCGACGGCTCGCCAAAGTCGGCAGCATGGGTCTGGATGAACTGCTGTTTCAATCCCGGGACGGCACACCGCTGACCACCGCGAACGTGCGTCGTCAATTGCGTCACGTGCTCGGGGGAGCAGGAATCGAGGCTGTGACCCCGCACATGTTCCGCCGCACGGTCGCGACCGCGGTCAACGCCAACGCCAGCATCGAACTAGCCGCAGAGCTGCTCGGCCACACGGACACGAAGATCACCGTGCAGCACTACATCCAACGGAGCGAGCTGGTGAACCCAGCGACCGCGGCTCTTCTAGACCGGGCATTCGCAAAAGACGAGGAATAGAGAGGCGTGGCGGGAGCCGAACCCCCATCTATTTTTCGTTCCCCTTCTGGGAACCCTTTGCGGATCGCGGGAACGATTGCGTCGTCTGTAGGGGCGAGACCTGCGAGACTCACCGCATGACAACCCAGACGAGTACTCAGAAACGACGCGCTGTGTCTCCGGTGCTCATCGGATTCGTGGGGATGATCATCGTTCCGTTCTGTATCGTTCTCGCGACCAACTCCTGGGGTGCTCCAGACGCAGCAGACTTCGTCCGGATGGCGTTCGGTACCGTAATCGCTTCCACCTTGGCGACGGTGGCGGCTTGGTGGCTGGCCCTCAACCGGATGAAAGCGGGTCGGAATGACCGTTACTGGTTCTGGGGAGTGGCTGGTATCTTCACCGTCTCCGCAGTCGGCAGCATCACCGGCGCAGCCGAGACACTGCTGACGCAATTGACTAATCTCTAGGTCGCCGATCCGCGGCCGGGCAATTAGCCTTCATCGGGAACAGAATGCGGGCCGCTACTCTGGGGCGATGAGTACAGACGACACGGTCTTGGTTCGCGGGGTCCAGGCATCAGATTTCGCCGAGTGGGCGGGGCTGTATGGGGAATATCGAGCGTTTTACGCACTTTCCCCTGACGAAAGCATTGTTGAACGTGTGTGGACTTGGATCAACGACGGCGCGCATGAAGTTAATGCCTTCGTTGCCAGTTCCGGGGATCGCCTCGTGGGACTCGCGCACTATCGACGATTTGCCCGGCCCTCCACTGGCAGCGTGGGAATCTTCCTCGACGATCTGTTCACGTCCCCGAACACTCGCGGTTCCGGCGTCGGGCGGGCGCTACTCAGCGAACTCTCCTCATTGGCCGACGGTGAGGGCAGCTCAGTCGTCCGCTGGATCACGGCGGAGGACAACACTCGTGCCCGTCGCCTTTATGACTCGACCGCCACTTCGACGAAATGGGTGACATACGATCTGAAGCCGGGATCGCTCTGAACGCTTGATAGCCGAGCGGTTAATGGGAAGGCTGAGGAGTTCCGACGGTGGATCGTAAAGCGTGCGCTTGGAGCGCCGCGGTTCAGTCGCGTAGTGGTGATCCGACGACGTTGAAGCGAAACCCGCCAAAAGCGCCGGACAGAAGCCGCCTTGCGGTCGCTATAGATGCTTGGACCTCGGGCAAGGCGAGCGAAGCTTGATGCGCTTCGGCGCTGTCCCATAGCTCCACGACGAACACCGTGTCGAGGTCGTCGTCGCTGACCCCTACCTCATACGCCAGGCAGCCGATCTGTTTCAGGGCGTCGCTGCGCTGAGTCAGATGAGCGACCAGCTCATCACGTTTACCGGGGACGACACCGAGTGTTCCCGCGTTTGCGAAAGTCATGGCACAACCCTACCCAGCGCCCGAGCATGCCGATGCTCTATCTTTTGGGAACCTTGTACGGGACGGCCGTGTCGCGCTTCAAAGGAGCCGAACGCAACAGTGCACGTCACAGTCGTGCTTGCCAGTCAAATACCTTGTGAAGTTCTAGATTCCGAAACAGCAGCATTGGGAGCGGGGACCTTGGACTGACTTGGTACGAATAGTTAGGCTTGGACAAACAGGGAGGGGATGAACTGGGATGCACGTAATTGGCTTGGGCGTTTCGTGCTTGATAGACCACACGTCTGAGGACTCGCTCTCTTTTTCGCTTCAAGAATTTGCATGCCTTGACGATTCCTCGCAAGTTGCCTTTCGGAGTGATCGCGGGTTTGGAATAAGCTACCGCCCTGACGCCCGTCAGGGGCAGTTGGCGGAATCCGAGCTGCGGCATCACGTCTCGATGGCCTTGCTGCCCGATAAGGGAATCGTCGAGGATGCTGGAGAGCGGCTTCCTCGGCATGAATATTGTGAGCTTCTGGAACGAATCGGGATAAGCGCATCGATCGAGATGTTGAAGAGTAGCCCTTACGTTTTGCATTTCTCTCCCGAAGTGCGGCGACTACTTGACGATGAGTAGTCGCGGGGACAATCGTCCGGTCAGAACGACACAATCTGGAAAGCAACTACGAGCGTTCCAATGATGAGTGGTGAACAGACGACCGCCTTCGCGTCATCCGGCTGCTCAAAACTGCTCCGTAGACGCGCGCCCGCGATGAGGAACGGTAGCCGCAATAGGATCCCTATCCGTACCGTGCGCGCCGTCGGCCCATGTACCAGTGAGTGGTAACCTACAGCCGCGCAAGCAACTCCGCCTTCTTCTGCGCGAACTCGGCTTCCGTCAACACACCGGCCGCTTGCAGTTCCGCCAACTTCTGAATTTGTGCCAGCACGTCTGTCTGGGCGGGCTCGGCGGTCACCGGCGGGGTCTTCGCGGCAGCGATGGTCGTCTCGAATGCCTGCTGAATCGCCGCGATGGTCTCCTTCTTGTACTTGACCAAGAACTCGATGGTGTTGACCATCGTCAGCACCTCAACATGACCACCCGTCATGGCGTTGCCTCGGCTGTTCACGCTCTGAACCTGGGCGAGGTCTACGGAGATCGTCTTGTGGTCCAGCAGCACCTTATACGTGAAGATAATCCGCCTGGAAGTCAACGCAATTGCACCCGGGAGCTTCTCGGTCTTTCGGGTAGCTGTCGTCGTGACCGTCACGTTCGTCGGCGCGATGTAGATCACTGTCTCGTCGGGGGTTAACCTCTCTTCAAGCGTATTGATGATGCCGCCCCTCCCGAAGGTGCTGACGTCGAACTGCTTCAGCGCTTCCTCGGTGTCTTGCCGCATCTTGTCTCCCGTCGTGATTCTGACCTAAAAGTAGGGTACTGGTGACGGTCGGTCCACGCGACGCGGCTCGCCCCGACATTCGCGCGCGCGTGCTCGCCGGAGTTGCCAGTATCCGCGGCCTGGATCGGTCAAGCCACGCGACCGACTCAGCCTCATGGGGCTCTTCGGAGTTGAGGGCGTTGTTGGGTTTAGCGCGACGTTGGCCGAATGAGGGACAAGTTCTTCCGAAAATGGGAGTTCTCACACTGTCTAGCCGAAAGACTTAGACATGCACCGCGCTACCTTCGCGAACCCTGATCGGCCACGTTTTGCCGCCTCGATACAGGCCCATCGACATCTGCTGAGGTTCGCCTTGCGTCTCCAGGAGGGTCGACGCAAGACGGTCGAGGTCACGGAAAAAGCTGTTGTCTCTCACTGCTCCAGAATTCAGGCCCGTAAGCGGGACGTCCAAGGGCAGGCCCCACCGCCCCGGGGAACAGAGTGCGTTCCACATGAAGTGTGGGGGCCTGATTCTCGTTATGCCCGCCCAAGAAAAGGAGCGGTCAACGTGGGCTAACCGGGGCACTTCAAACGAGTGACCATGATGCTCAGCGTCGAGACTCGCAGCAACTTGTCGATTCGTGTGCGCACTGGTCAAGTGTCGATGTCCTTGATCGCCAAAAGGCGAGTCCTTAAATCAAGGCGACTCGGCGCGCGCATAGAAAGCCGCCTCGGCCGCGCGGCGCGTGGCGACATCATCGACGACGAACTGCACGAAGTCCTCGTCGCGATCGCTGATCACGATGTCGTCAACGGCATCCGCAGGCGGTTCGCCTGACCAGACTGTCTGGCGCGTCGGACGGTCGCGATCGAGGCGCGTCCCCGATGTCGCAACCCAGTCGTGGAGACGCTGGCGAGCGTCGGCGAAGTCGCGGTGCCATCCGAATGGGGCTGAGCCGTGCTGGTCGGGGTCGTATGCGCAGAGCCAGTGCAGGTGCAGGGCGGAGAGTTTCCAGACGAGTTCGGGGTGGCGGTGCCAGAACGGTGGCACGACGG
Source organism: Cryobacterium sp. TMT1-19 (assembly GCF_004403055.1). NCBI lineage: Bacteria > Bacillati > Actinomycetota > Actinomycetes > Micrococcales > Microbacteriaceae > Cryobacterium > Cryobacterium sp. TMT1-19. Next base: position 4,570 of record NZ_SOHB01000017.1, on the reverse strand, counting down.
ATGCCGGCAGCCCGTAGGTCCGTCGTAACCAGCTCACCCACCGGTTGAGTTCGATCCACTCTGTTTCGGCATCGTCTGCGCTGAGGAGATTCCAGTTGATGGGATGCGGCGGCTCCGCCGAGAGCGGCCCATCGAGTTCGTCTTCGCCGAATGAGGCACCCTGGTCGCCGGACGCCCAGTCGACCAGGGACGCTGCCATCGTTGGCCTCACATTCCGAGCACGGCTGAGCCGGCGCGAGCGTGCTCCGCCTCGAGCAAGACTGCCTTCTGGGCTGCTAGCGCATCCCGTTCGGTGCCTGCAACTGAGCGGCGGGTCCGGTCGACGTCGTAGTTGGTACGTGCGAGGTCGTGGCCGATCTTCTTTGCGACGAACTCTTCGCGATTGACGCCCTCGCCGTCGCGCTCAAACTGGAAGTTGCGCACGTAGCCCTCGGCAACGAAGCTGTCACCCTTGGCAAACCGTGTCAGTGCCCGGTCGGCGGTGGCACGGTAGGCGACGAGGTCGTGGAAACTTGGCTCGAGAACGGTGAAGCTACCGCTGTCTTCGCGACGGAAGTGCGGTTGGCCGACGCGCACGTAGAAGCGGGATTCACCGTTCTCGGTCACCGACTGCTGCGGATCCGACGCAATGAAACCTGACAGTGATTGCTGGGTGTGCAGTGTCATGGGACTCAACCTCCTGTGATTTGGGCGGACCGTCGTGATCCGCGTTCACTAGGAGGTGCGCCGCGAGCTCCGAGTCTGGCTCGGCGTATCTGGAGTTGTTCAAACACGTCGGAGTTAGCGCCACTGCGGGATCCTACGGAGGCTAGAACATGACCTTGTTGATTTGGTGCGGCAGGACAGAGCGCCGCTAATATTTTTGGTGGGAAGTGTTTCCGAACCTGGTGATTGTTGGAACTACCGCCCTCAGGCTGAGGCAATGCCTCCATTAGGAATGTCGGAGGAACACTTAGCCGAGCTTCGCGGCGGGCGTGGAGGCCGGGGCCTCCACGGGCTTAGCTGTGCGGCCACTGAGGGCAATTGCGGCCTTGGCAACAAGCGTCCCGAATCCGGCCGCATCGCTGGCTGTCCATAGCTCGGGATCGTCCTTGGCAAACGCGGCAAAGGCATCCACTGCGATGGCCGTCTCCAAAAGTTCGGCCACGAGTTCGTTGTCGAACTTTTCGCCCTTCCAACGCGTGAGGTAGCATGCAAAACCGTATGCGAGCGCCGGAGCGCGCCGCACGGCAGCCGCGTCCTCGCCTGTCTTCAGGTCGTCGGAGAGTCTGCTCTGCAACTCTTCCTGGCGCTTGAGAAGGGAACCCTGATCGGCCGCCGGTGGTCGAAGGTTGAGCAGCATTGCGACGAGTGCCTTTTGCTGGATAATTAGCCGGGTGCGGGCGGTCCGATCCTTCACCCGCGCGTCACCCTTCCCGGTGGCGTGCGCGATTCTCGCTTCCAGCGACTCTTCCTCCACGCGCAGCCGGTCTAGCAACGCCTCGACACCGAGCAGGACTTCATCCCCGTGCATTTCCTTTCGGGCGACGGCGAGCTTCGCGGCCGTAGCCATGTTAAGCACCGAATTCTTCGCTGCCGTCGCCTCGTCCGCCCCTTTCGTCGCCTCCTTGCGCGCCGAGTCCGTGCGGCGCGCGAGCCGCCACGCGGTGCGGGGCACCAACCGGGAGTACGCCTGTTCGGCGGCGAGTCGCGCCCTCTCAGCATGCGTGTATGTGCGGTCAGCGGCGGCCCGGGCATCTCTCGTCTTCTCGTCGATCTGAGGGAGATCTGCGGCCTCGGCGCTCTCTGCGGCCTCTTGCGCTCTCAAGTGCTCCGCGCGCGCCATTGCCGCTGCGGTCCGCGCGAATTTCCACGCACCCCTTGTCCCGGGCGGCCAGCCGGTTGCCTCTACGACCGCCAGGGGAGCCGCAATCGAGGACTTGGGATCGGAAGCGTCCGCTTGCGGCTCGGCCAGCAGAGGGGCTGCGAGATTGCGGGCGATCGCCGCGCGGGTGACTAGGAGTCCACGCTCGAGTTCGTCCGGTGGCTGACCCTTGCGCTTCGATGATTGGGTAAGACCGAGCTCGGTATCCACCCACGTGCGGTACCTCAACAGCGTGGCGATGTCGGTGGACTGGCGGTGGCGCGCATTCATCAGCGATGCCTGGGCCAGGCGGTTGAACGGGTCGCGCCCAGTGGCCGTCGTTAGCAACTCGTCGGCCTCCGGCGAGTGTGGCTTGCGCATGTACCCGGTGACAGCAATGTTCTGAAGCGCGACGGAGACGGCCTCCGTCGCCCCGTAGAGCCCCTTCTCGAAGTCACGGGCATACATGGGCCGGATAGACATGAGGATCTCGGCGGCGATGAACGTCGCGAGCACGTCGGCGTTGGTGAGCGGCTTGGGTAAGTCGTCGAGGGCGCGCAGCCCGGGACCCTCGGTGATCACCCGGCGCACAGAGAGGGTGCGGCCGTTGCGAGCAACCACGACGGATGCCCACCGGTCTGATATCACCTCGACCGCAGCGTTCCACGGGACGACGCCAACAAGGAACAACAGCACCTTCTGAATGGCCGCGATCCACTGCGTCCCAGAGATCGCCGCGAGACTCGCACTGAGCACTGCCACGTCGGTGGATGCCGGGAGCTCGATGGTGCCGCCGCGGCGCCCGGCGAGTTGTCGCACGCGCTCCATGACCTGCGCCCGATCGAGCTTGGAGTTGTCGGGCGCGGTGACGCTGATGGAGATGCGAAGCCGCGTAGCGAGCCAGGCAGCGAGCGAGACGGATGCGACGAGACGGAGGCACGCGAGAGCGCAGAAAAACCAGGTCACGGAGCCGCCGGAGATGACGCCGGCTGCGACCATGACTCCAGCCGCGGTGAGGAGCAACGGCACCGCCAGGAGGAGTGCCAACCCGAGCACGCCGAAGACGACGCGGTCGCTCCGAGATGTCGCTGAGCTTGTGGAAGACCAGCATGTTCGCAATGCCGAAGTGACGGGCGAGGCGCCACTGGGCATCCATGCGGCGCAAGAGCGCCGGATAGGCCATGAGCCGCCAGGCCTCGTCGTAGATGACCCACCGCTGACCGCCGGCCGGGTCGGCGAGCGCGGACTCCATCCACGCAGATGAGCACGTCATCAGCACGGAGATAAGCGTGGAGTTCTCGGCCACGCGCGACAGGTCGAGCGAGACCATCGGCAGGGAGGGGTCGAAGCGCACAGTGGACGGTCCGTCGAAGAGGCCGGCGAGGTCCCCGGCAACCAGGCGTCGCAGCGCATGACCGACGAGGCGTCCATCCTCTGCGAGCCGGCCCTCGTCGTCCTCGGGGTTCGGGGCGAGGATGCGATCCACCACCATCGGCAGGATCGGCACTTCAGCGCTCCGAACAGTGTCCGCCAGCGCGAGGTCAATGGCCGTGTGCTCGAGCGGACTGAGGGTTCGATCGAGCACGGTCTCGGCGAGCGCGCCGATCAAGTCACGACGCCGCGAGGCGAGCTGTGCCGACCACTCGGCATCCGAGGCGGATGCCGCCCGGTGCCCCTCATCGAGCGGGTTCAGTCGGTTGCGTAGTCCATGGCCAAGGATGATTGCCTTGCCGCCGACGGCCTCGGCGACGGCGGTGTGCTCGCCCTTCCGGTCGCCAGGGACGTAGACGCGTCGGCCGAAGGCGAGTGAGCGTGTGTAGAGCGACTTCGCCAGGGAGGACTTGCCGGAGCCGACGATGCCGGCGAGGACGATGTTCGGAGCGGTGATCATCCCACGTTGGTAGAGGACCCAGGGGTCGTAGACAAAGGAGCCACCCGAATAGAGATCCTGCCCGACGAAGACGCCGGCCGATCCGAGTCCGGCCTCAGCGAGAAACGGGTAGTGGCCGGAGAGCGTCGCGGAGGTGTCCTGGTGCTTGGGAAGCCGTAGACGTCCGGGCATCCGCAGTTGTGCAGAACCCGACTCACCGGCGGCGGAAAGATAGGCCCCCGATCGCGCCTCGTCCCGCTCGGCGAGCCATCTTGTGCGCGCCTCAAGACGCTTGACCTTCTGAGCATCCGCTTCGATCTTCGCTGCAGCACGCCTGCGAGCTCGACGGTCGCGGTGCACCTCGCCGTGCGGCTCGACCAGCGTCGTCGTGTGCAGCCGCTCATTCACCCCCGCGTTATTCACAATGCCACCCTGTGCCCCACGCGACTTGCTGACCGGTCGCGCGTGGCAACCCAGGGATCGGCAACATCCGGATGCGCCCGAGCAGTCTGCATGGCTGACACCCTGGACGCCGGGACGAGTTCTGATTCAGAATCGGCCGGATGCCGACGCAACAGCGATACGTAACCGAACGTCGTGCTGTACGTCAGCGCGTAGGTCGAGCCGTCGCTCTCGATGGTTCGGTCGGTCGATCCAGCCGGGATGCCGTCGTAGACGTACCCGTTTTCGAGCGCGGCACGGTTACGTCCCTGTGAGTGGTGTGGTTTCCGGCTTCTGAGTGTTGCTTCGTCAACGTGAAGAGCCACCGTGGGATGGTCAGTGAGTACCGACTAAAGCAACTCACAAAGGACACCACACGATGGCTCTAGACCAGTCTGCCCTGCTCGACCTGCTGG